>JANMSL010000704.1:0-2820 GCA_031389245.1 Lysobacterales bacterium
CAAAACCGACGCCGCACAGACCCAATTGCTGCACACCTTTGTTGCCGCCAACGTGAACAAGCGCTGGTATGCCGTGGACAACGGTTCGCTGCCCTTCTGCGATCGCATCTGCAAGCTGTCTGAAGCACTGCATGGCGTCGAAGTGATCAGCGGTGACGTCAAACCACGGGTTTCCGTCGGCGCGGCGGTGATCGCGGCTCGATAGATCGGCAATCCTCCGCGCGGGCCCCACCAGGACTCGCGCTTCTCTCCCGGCGGCGCCAACCGCCACTCCGCAGCGAGCAACCACGATGAACCCGATCGCTCACGAGCAGGCCAGCGCCTCTGAGGCAACGCCCAATTCATCCGCGTTCTCGACGGTGACTGGAAATGCGCGCCTTGTGGTGGGAACATCGATCCCGCGGCGACGAGTGGAGACCAGCATGAAGACGACCACGCGACCCGAATTGGGCGGGTCCGAGCGGCTGATTGAATCGGACACGTTGCGGCTGCTGGCGATGGAAACGCTCAGTGATGGCATCTGGATTACGCGCATGGATGGCTCGTCGGTGTACCGAAACGCCGCAGCCAGCGCGATGGAATCGTTGCGCTGGTGGCGCGGAGGCCGCTCGGCCAGCATGGCCGAGATGGTGTTGGATGAAGCGCACCTCGATCGACTGCGCGCCCGCGGCATGGACCTGGACGAATTCCAGCTTGGCGAGGATGCGGCGCCCACTGATAACGACCGCAGCGTCAGCATGGAAATGCAGGTGCTGCGCGGTGCCTCGGGCGAAGGCGTCGGCATGCGCTTTCATGCGCGTGACGTGAGCGGTGAATGGTGGCGCGAACAAACGCTGCAGAATCGACATGTGGAGTTGGAGCAGGCTTATGCTCGCGTAAAGGAGACCCAGACGCAGTTGCTGCAGTCGGAAAAAATGGCGTCGATTGGCCAACTTGCCGCCGGAGTCGCACACGAAATCAACAATCCGATCGGCTATGTGCACTCAAACCTGGGCACGTTGCAGACCTATACCCGGGGCCTGTTGTCGTTGCTTGAGGCATACGATCAACTGGCGCAATCGCTGCCGGATTCCATGCGTAGCGCGGTCGTGCCGATCGAAGAGATCAAGGCGCGCGTTGACTATACATTTTTGACGCAGGACCTGCCGCAACTGGTCGAAGAGTCGCGTGAGGGCATCGAACGAGTGAAGAAGATCGTGCTCGACCTGCGCGATTTCTCGCATGCGGGCGATCTGAACAGTGATGAATGGACCATGGCCGATGTGCATCGCGGCCTGCAGAGCAGTATCAACATCGTTTGGAACGAGCTCAAATACAAGGCCGAAGTCAAACAGGAGTTCGGTGATCTGCCGTTGATCGAATGCATGCCCTCACAGCTCAATCAGGTGTTCCTGAATCTGCTGGTGAACGCTGGGCACGCGATTCTCAACAAGGGCACGATCACCATTCATACGCAGTGCGTTGGCGACGAGGCACACATCAGTGTGTCCGACACCGGCCAGGGCATCGCACCGGAAAACCTGGCGCGCATCTTCGACCCATTCTTCACCACCAAAGTGGTGGGACAGGGCACGGGATTGGGGCTGGCGCTTTCCTACGGCATTGTGCAGAAACACAATGGGCGTATTGAAGTCGAAAGCACGCCCGGGGTCGGCAGTACCTTCCGGGTCATCTTGCCGCTGCGCCGCGTTGCGCCGCAGAGTCCGCACTAGTTGCAGAAAACCTGCTTCCGACACCCCAGCGGACGCAGTCAAACAACCGCTTCACCGCAACAAAGGAATACCGTCATGCCCAGAATCATGCTTGTCGACGACGAACCCAATGTCCTGACCAGTCTACGACGCGCGATCAACACCATGCCGCCGCAGCTGTTCGGCGGACAGCTGGTGATCGAGACTTTCGACGATCCCCGGCAGGCGCTGGAACGGGCGGGAGAATGCGCGTTCGAACTGGTGATATCGGACTTTCGCATGCCCGATCTTGATGGCGTGCAATTCCTGACGCAGCTGATCGAGATTCAGCCGCGCATCGCGCGCATCATGCTCAGTGGCTACGCGGATCTGAAGGCGTTGGTAGCGGCGATCAACGAGGTGCAGGTATTTCGCTTTGTGGCCAAACCCTGGAGCAATTTCGAATTGGGCGCGGCGATGGCGCAGGCGTTGGAGAGCACTCGTCTATTGGCTGAGAATCAGCGCCTCGCGGATCTGGTGCGACTGCAGGATGGTCGCATTTCGGCGCAGGAATTGGAGCTTCAGGCTTGGGAACGGGCCTGTCCTGGGCTGACCAGAATTGACCGCGGTGCGGATGGCTCGGTCAATCTGGACTGGGATGACGACAGCTCTTCGTCTTCGACCAGTTCGCGCGGGCATTGAAGCGGGCGGTTGTGCCGATTCGACCTGACACCCGGAAGGCGCCTGCACTCAGACACGTGCTCCGGATTTGGGCAGCACAATTCAAAGTCAGAACCAATCCAGTCCCAGTCCGGCGTTGCATCTTGCAGGATGCAACGATCACTGTAATGGCGTGGGCAACGGCAAGGGTTCCGGTTGCGTGGGCAGCATGATGGTGAACGTTGCCCCGAGGCCCGGCCTACCAACAGCGCTGATGGTTCCGCCGTGGTGCTCGACAATTCGTTGGACGATCGCCAGTCCAATGCCGGTGCCTTCATATTCGCTACGACCATGCAGGCGATGGAAAGGCGCAAAGATGCGCTCGGCATGCTCGTTGGCAAAGCCGATGCCATTGTCAGCTACGCGAATCAGCCAGCGCGACGTGGCTTTCCCGCTATCGAGTACCTCGGCGGATACCGACACCACCGAC
>JANMSL010000818.1:0-3655 GCA_031389245.1 Lysobacterales bacterium
GCTCTGTTGCGGCCCGATGGCAACCAGGTCGTCGGCTCGCGCCGGCGCACACAGCATGAGCGCGATGACCGCGCAGAAACCAGTGAAATGCTTATTCAAAAGAATCCCTCGCGATCAGGACCGATGGTGCGGTCTGCGTAGCGAGCAACTGTCGGTACGCGCGTGCAAAAAAATCGTAGGCGTGCAGCGGCTGCCCCTGGTTGTAGGCGTTGTCGCCACTGACGAGCAGAGCTCGGGCCATAGCGGTGTCGGCGCCCAGTGCCTCGAATGCGATCAGCACGCGGATCAGGATTTCGCGCGAGCGCTCCAGTTCGCCGCCGTTGGCGACCGGCAGTCGATAACGAATCAGCACTCGGTCGGGATCGCCCAGTGCCGCGGCCAGGCTGCGATCGCGCTGTTCGCGGGCGGCGATCTGCTGCGCCGACTGTGCTTCGGTCAACCCGGAATGGATCGTCAGCAAGTGTGTGCGCAGTTGTGCGGCTTCGGTGGCCAGCTGCGTCGCCCTGCTCTGCGCATCGGCGAGTCGGCCCTGGGCGTCGACGATGTTGATCTGTGTCACCTGGACGCGAAACTGCACATTCTGGATATCGGCAGCCAGTGCTGCCAGTTGCACGGCGAGTGCTGCGGCATCGTCCAGAATTTCGTCCAGTCCCAGCGCGATCGCATTATCGTCGCCGACTATCGCGTCGCGCAGAATGGTCAGCCGCGCGCGCATCGTCTCCAGTCTGGTTTGCAGGGTGGCGACGGAGAACTGAGTGGCGCGGCTGGACACAGTCGCATCGGCGCGCTCGTTGAGAAAATCCGCAACATTCTGCTGGGTCTGAGCCACGGCCGTCATGGTGGCGTCACGCTGTGCGCCAAGGCAGAACGATTCGAGTTCGTACTCGGTCTCCGTCGCTTCCGTCTCGATCGCCAGCGCCGTGCAAAGCTCGGAAAAGTTCAGACCAACCTCGGTCTGCAGGCAACCCCATTTCGCTGCAGCCAGTATGCCCTTTGACACGGACCAGGCCTCGAGCATCGCATGTGCGGCCGAGGCACTGGCGTCAGCGCAATCGGACAGTGGGTCGGGATCGGGGAAGGTGATGTCCTTGGCAATCTGGGTGCGCTGAGCTGGAAGCGTCTTGATGGCGACATCCAATGTTGCGCGCGCATGCTCGATACGCTCGTGTAGTTCGGCTGCGGGTGGAAGATACGGCGTCAGTGTCGTCAGTGCATCCGGATTCGCCGCAACGATGGCACGACGCAGTGCGTCCGAGTCCGCCGGCTCGCGGCCACTGCTGCGCACGGCCTGGTCGCGCAGATCCAAAGCGGCGAGCAGCAATTCGCGATAAGGTGCGGTGTCGCTTGCACCCGCGCTGGACATACCAGCCATGCAGGCCAACAGCGATACGACGAGCAAGCGCGGCTTCATCGCCCTGCCTCGTTCAAGGCAGTCACATGCGGATCGAGCAGGCGATAGGCCTGGGCGAATTTGCGCCAGGCATCGGCATAACGCCCGGCGTTGTAGTCCTGGTCGCCCGCAGCGAGCAGCGTCAGCGCCGGCACGGTATTGCCCTGCCCTAGTGTTTGTAACGCGACGATGGCGGCGATCAGCACCTCACGCGCCTCTTCGATTCTGCCACCGGATGCAACCGGAAGTGCGAAGCCCGATATCTGCGCATTGGCATCGCCCAGCGCTAAACCCAGGTCATCGCGGCGCTGTTGCCTTGACGTGGCATCGATGCTGGGTGCGAGCACCACCGCAGTGCCAGCGGCAGCGTTTGCGACGCTGCGGCTGGAGCTCAGCGAAGTGCTCAGCTCAGCCGCTTTGGCCTGCAGATCGGCGCTACGAATCTGCACGTCTTCGACATTCGCCTGGCTGATCAGGACGCGAAACGCGATGTTGTCGGTGCGCGACTGAATGTCGGAAATATCGCTGGCGAGGTCTGAAAGTTCGTCCAGTGCATCGGCGATTTGTAGTTCGATCTGGACGAAATCCTGATCCAGCTGGCTCTGCACGTCCTCTGCCAGGTCGTCGTTGACCGCCGCCGTGGCGTTCGTGGCATCGACCAATGTCTGCGTCGCGCGCGTGGACAGCACCGCATCCAGCTGGCTATTGAGATGACTGCCGATACTGCGTTCGGTAAACAGCACGGCATCGTTGGTGGCAGCACTGCCCTGGTTGCCACAAAAATCCGCCAGATCCGAGGCGATATCAGCAGCGGCAGAGGCGATCTCCGGGCCTTCACACACCAGCGCATTATTGACGCCGGGGGGCACGCTCTCTTGACAGGTGAACTCAAGCCCATCGATCACATGTTGTGCCACGTGCTTGGCAGTGAGCGCCGCCAGCACGACTGGCGCGGGATAATCGTTGCAGAAGGCCGGCGTCACATCCGGCTGCGCCACAATGACGGTCTTGCCCGAGGATCGCGGCGACTGGTCGAGCAACCTGCGTGCCTGCGTCACGATCGCATGCAGCCGCGCTGGTGGCAACGAGATCACCAGCGCGTCGATCTGGCGGTCGCTGAAACCACCGAACCACTGTGCGGCGCGTTCGATCTGTATGCGCGATCCCGGCGCGTTGGCACCTGCGCGTGTGTGCACGTCGCGCACCACGTGCATGAGATCGACCAAGTGCGCCCGGTATGCGGCGTGATCGAGCGCCGCTGCGGAAGCCTTGCCACACAGCGCCATTGCAATGCATAGCCAGAGCAGGCAACGCGTACAGGCTTCGATAATACTTGGCCGCGCTAGAGCCGCCGTGCCCGTTCGCGCCAGACCGGGCCCGGCAGCGCCGTGCAACATGAATAAAGGTGTGCCACTTGGTCGCTGGGTCATCGGCTATCCCTCACCGCCGACAATATCGCAGTTCGCGGCTGATGTCCGCTGCTCGATCTCGTCGGCCCTGCATCGATCGTACGAACGGACAGCGCGCCATGTGTCTGCCCCTCTGCCCAAGCCCGCAACCGCAGTCGACATCGCATGCTTGCAAAGGTCTGAGGCTTTGCTCACCGCCCGCAGCGAGTGCTTGGACTACACTGCAATTATGCATCAGCGAATTCATTGTGATCGACCGCATCGCGCTTGCTTTCAGCAATCGCAGCGCACCCACGCAACTGGAGACTACGCGTTCGGTGTCGGGACGGCGGGTGCGCGAATCGCATGATCAAAGGTGAAGGCAGCAGCAAATGAGGGCGTCTTGGGGTAGCGGGCTCGATTCAATGTGCGCGATTGCGCGCCGGCTCATGGCGTGTTTCGAGAGGCCAGCCATACGGCGCGCGCTGGCAGCGCTGCTCGCGCTTTCGGTCGCCGGCCATCCCAGCACGGTAAACGCACTCGATCCGCGCATTCCCTTCATCGACTATCCGATGAATCAATGGATGCCCAGCGATGGCCTGCCCAACCAGGCCGTGCTGGCGATGACCCAGGATCACGACGGTTACCTGTGGATCACTTGGACCACCGGTCTGGCACGTTTCGATGGCCTGCACTTCGAATCATTCTCGCGTCGGCAGGTCGGTGTCGTCGGCACCGATTTGCGAGATGCCTTCTGTGATCGTCGTGGCCGGCTTTGGTTCAGTTCGATTCACGGTCTGCTACTGCGAGAAAACGGGCGATTTGTGACGGTTGATCACACCTCTGAACGCAGTATCGTGGGCGTGGTCGAACTCGA
>JANMSL010000746.1:0-1725 GCA_031389245.1 Lysobacterales bacterium
CAACGCCGTTGGGCCAGCAGCCACTGGCATTGGGCATCGATCTGGTAGCACATTCGGCAACCAAGTACCTCAATGGCCACAGCGATGTCATGGCTGGTTGTCTGGTCGGCAGTGAAGCCTTGATGCGGCAGGTGTTTGCCGGCCCGTACATGACCCTTGGCGCGATCCTGTCACCACACGACGCCTGGTTGCTGTTGCGTGGCATGCGCACCTTGCCGGCGCGCATGCGCCAGATCGCGGAGACAACGCAACAGGTGCTTCTGGCGCTCGAGGTGCACCCGCGCGTGTTGCGCATCCATTACCCACAACACGCAACGCATCCACAATGGCAGCTCAGTGCCGCTCAGCTGCGACACGCCAACGGATTGTTTTCGATTGAACTGGATGTGCCCGATGTTGCGGCGATCGATCGCTTCTGCAATGCGCTGCGGCGTTTTCTGCTCGCCGCTTCATGGGGTAGTTATGAGTCGCTGGTTTTTCCGGTAGCCGGAGTGCGCGAATGGAAATCGTTATCGGAATCGGCCAGTGTGCCGCTCAACCTGGTGCGATTTTCAATCGGTCTGGAATCGTCGGACGTGCTGATCGCTGATCTGCAACAAGCGCTGGAACAGATCTGATCGGCGCCTGCAATCCTTGTTCCGGCGAGATCCGCGATAGCGCCTCAGGAAACGCCATGCCTAGTCCCGCAACGGCCCCCACCAGGCCGAAGGCGAAAGCAAGTGCAGCCCAACCCCGCAGGCGCGCGGCCATCAGCCATGCCTGTTCACCCTCGGCACTGCCCATGATCCGGAGCTGCGGCGCCGATGCCGGCGGGAAGTGCTGCTCGACCTCGGAGTCGCCTGCGATCTGCGTCAGCCCAAAGGCGAACGCGATGCAGGCCAACAGCAGCAGCAACGATGCACCAACGCACAGCGCGCGCAGCAGCAGCGTCGATGTTTCGATCTGCGCGTAGTCATTCGAATTGCGCAGGCAGATCAGCATCCAACCAATCAGCGCCCAGCACAGCAGGGTGCCCGCCACAGTGATCAGCGTTTTTGCTTTGGGTGAGTTCAAAGTGGGTCACCAGGTCCAGACGGCACACCGTCGCCGGCAAGCCGCAGAGTGAATCAGCTAGTTGCGTTCGGGCTTACTTCGCAATCCACCTATCCGCAGACGTCAGACTACTATCAAGCCAGTGCCGGCGTCGCGGTGCAATACCTGCGAGCCGGTAACACGACCGATGTCGATGTTCGGGTGACCGGCGGTGGCGCTGCCGACTTTGGCCTCGGTCCGGTGGGTCCGACCTGTGGTCGGACGCTGTCTGCGTGGGCTCCCAACAGCGTCCGCGCACAGCGCGGACCCACCTCAGGGCACGATCACGCCACCCACCGACGCCGAGGTCAGTTCGTGCACCGAGTGACTGGTGCCAAAGGTGGTCGGCGTAGTGGCTGTGGTCTTGATCTTTCCTACATTGCCGGCTGCCCAGGTAACGGCATCCACTGTGAACGTTGCGCCGGCAAGTTGCGAAGTGACAATGTCTTTGAATTCGATCTTGCAGGCGTTGCTGAAAGTGCCAGCGGCAACCGTCGTGGATTCGCGGCCAATCAGTTTCAGCGTGAGCTGGTGGCGGTCGGTTGAATTGATGGTGAACCCCTGTACGGTGACCGAGGTGATGGTGTCGAATGTGCGGCTGACTGTTTCGTTCAAAGTGAAGTTGCGCGGGCTGCGGAACTCGGGTACGTAGCG
>JANMSL010000747.1:0-6826 GCA_031389245.1 Lysobacterales bacterium
CATCCGGCGGTGCGACAGCCAGCGCGCCCAGGGCCCGCTCCATGCGTCCCTTGCCTCGAAAGTCCGGCGTCAGGATCTCGATCTGGATGCCCGGGTTGAGCGCACGGGTCTGTCGAATGCAATCGGCGAAATGCTGGGCGCCGCCATCGCTCAAGTCGTCGCGGTCGACCGAGGTGATCACTACATAGCGCAGCTGCATTTCCTGAATCGTGCGCGCCAAATTCAGCGGTTCGTCGCGGTCCGGCGGCTTGGGGCGTCCATGTGCGACATCGCAGAAGGAGCAGCGTCGCGTACAGACTTCGCCGAGGATCATGAAGGTGGCCGTGCCCTTAGAGAAGCACTCGTGGATATTCGGACAACTGGCCTCTTCGCAGACTGTGGCCAGTGAACTGGCACGTAGCTTGGCCTTGAGCAGCGCCACTGCATTGGAACTGGGAATGCGCACTCGAATCCAGTCCGGCTTGCGCAGTAGCGGGCGCTCGGCATCAAACGTCACCGGATTGCGCGAAATTTTATCGCGTGCAATTTGCTTGGCGCCCGGCACCAACTCGCCCGCCGCAGTGGCATCGATCAGCGCAATGGGTATGGTCTTGCTGGCAGCGGGTTCGTTCATGCAGCGAATTGATTCATGAAGAATGGAGGGTGGGTGGAACAACAGCATCGGTCAGTTGTGGCGAACCGGTCTCGACATCGAGACCAAACACGTTGGCCAGTGTTTGCACCAACCTGGCCTGCACTGCTTGGATTCCTCCGATTTGGATCGCACCGGAGCTGACGCAGTCTAGCAGTTGGGTCACTTGCAGACCCTGGTAGCCGCACGGATTGATGCGCAGAAACGGAGCCAGATCCATGGCGATATTGAACGCCAGGCCATGGAATGTGCAGCCGCGCCGCACGCGCAGCCCCAACGCCGCAATCTTGGCATCGCCGACGTAGACGCCGGGTGCGCCGGCACGGCGCAGCGCGGTCACCTGATAGTGCGCACAGGTATCGATGATCGCCTGCTCGATCCGGCACACCAACTCGCGTACGCCGATGCCGAGTCGGCGCAGATCGAGCAACGGATACGCCACGATTTGACCAGGCCCGTGGTAGGTGACCTGGCCGCCACGATCCACTGGCAGCACCGGAATGTCGCCCGGCATCAACACGTGCTCGGGCTTGCCGGCCTGGCCCAGAGTAAACACCGGATCGTGCTGCAGCACCCAGAGTTCATCGATCGTATCCACCGTGCGCGCGTCGGTAAACCGCTGCATTGCCCGCCAGATCGGCAGATACGGCTGACGCCCGAGGTCACGGACCATCAGCGTGGTCATCACATTCCACGACACTGGATGTGGGAGCGGCGTGAGCCGCGATGCATTTGGGCCTGCCCGCCCACAAGGTAGGAGCGATATGAGTCGCGATTGATCCCAGCATGCGCGCCAATCCACGCATCGCGGCTCACGCTGCTCCCACATTTGCCGGTGCGGTTCACAACGTCCATTTCACCGACGGGTGCGTACTCACCTGGCTACACACCGTATCGTAGGTTGCCCGATCCGGACACAGAAAGCTCAAAGTCACCGCCACGTAATGCCCAGCGCTCGACGGCCGGGTGCGCACCGAGCCCGCCAGCACGGTCACACCACACCCTTCCACCACCTGCTGCAGCATGGGCTCCAGCCCGGCATCGGCGGCAGCGAAGGCAGTGATATCGAACATGCCCGGAAAGGAGAAGCCTGAAGCTGTGTCTGCAGTGGTCATGGCGCGTCGATAGTGGGAGTTCGTGCCGCGCAGGCGGCGGACAACGGTTGAATGAATGTGGCATATTCTGCCGGAAATCGCACAATTCAAGGTGCGCATCGAAGCTCAATGCGCGATCCAGACCGCGTGATCGCTGCAACCAAGTCAGTCGCCTCAGCAGTGCAGCTGCGACAATATCCCGCGCACTGCAGCGTCGCTACCCACCGCCTCACTCACCATCATCAAACCACAGCCACACGGTATCCGACAGCCGGCTGAAGAAGCCACCTTCAGCGAAATCCTGGTTCGCGACCAGCGGGGTCTTCAGCACTTCTTCGCCATCGAGTTTTACCAGCAAGGTGCCGACTTCTTCGCCCTTTTTGAGCGGGGCTTCGAGCGGCTTGCGCACGTTCATGCTGGCTTGCAGGCGTGCATAGGCGCCGCGGGGAATGGTGATGAGGGCATCAGTGGCCACACCGAGCTGGGCTTTTTCAACCGCACCGCGCCACAGCGTGGGTTCGGCGACGGTGGCACCGCGCAGGTACAGCTTGTGGGTTTCAAAAAAGCCGAAGCCGTAGTTGAGCAGTGCCTGGGTTTCGTTGGCGCGCACCTTCTCCCCAGTAGTGCCCATCAGCACGCTGATCAATCGTGTTTCACCGCGCTTGGCCGAGGCGGCGAGACAGTAGCCCGCTTCCTTGTGATGGCCGGTCTTGATGCCATCGACGCTAGGATCGCGCCACAACAAGGTGTTGCGATTGTGCTGGGTGATGCCGTTGATGGTGTATTCCTTCATCGCATAGGCAGCATAGTCATCGGGAAAATCACGGATCAACGCCCGTGACAGGATCGCGATATCGCGCGCCGTGGTGTAGTGATTCGGATCGTGCAGGCCGCTGGAATTGACGTAGTTGCTGCCGGTCATGCCCAAGCGCTGTGCATACTGGTTCATCAGCGCGGCAAACGTGGCCTCACTGCCGGCGACGTGCTCCGCCAGCGCAATGGCGGCGTCGTTGCCGCTCTGGATGATCATGCCCATGAGCAAGTCCTTGAGCGGCACCGAGGCATTCAGTGGCACGTAGCTGGTCGAGCCATCAGTACCGCCGCCGCCGTTGCGCCAGGCGTGTTCGCTGATGAAGACCTGATCATCGACTTTGATCTTGCCCGCTTTGATTTCGGCGGAGACCACGTACGAGGTCATGATCTTGGTGATCGAGGCCGGTTCGACGCGCTCGTCGGCGCCCTTCTCGGCGAGCACACGACCGGTCAGATAGTCGGCCAGCACCCAGGTGCGCGCCGTCAGCGTGGGCGGTGGTGGCATCGGTGCAGCGGCCGTGGTGGGCGTTGGCAGTGATGGGATCGGCGATTGCGCAGCTGCGAAAAGCGATGCGAGAGAGAACAGCAGTAGCGCGGCGAATTTCATGGATCGTGTTTACCCGGAGAGTTTTTATAGGGTGAGCCCTGGCCCACCAAAGGGCTACGCACATTCCGGGTGGTCCAGGACCCACCCGCGTTCCCGCACTAGTCGATGGAAATGTTGACGCTGGTCAATCCGTGCCCAGCCAGGCGCGTGGTCAGTGCATCGGCTTCGGCGGTGTCGCGCGCCGGACCGATGCGCACCCGGTGCAGCACCCGGCCAGTGACGAGCACGCGATCCAGAAACACATCGTCGAAATCGAGTTCCTCCAGTCGCTCCTTCAAACGCCGGGCATTATCCCGGTCATCGAAGGCGCCGACCTGAACGTAGACCCGATGCAGGCCAATGCTCGGGCGTAGCGCGGCCGAATCCTGTTCCGGATGAGCCGGATCAATGGCGCGCACTTCGACCAGGCCGGTACCTTTGGCCTGGATACCCAGCTGCACGGCCGCGGCGTAGCTCAAATCGATGATGCGGTTTTCGTGGAAGGGCCCGCGATCGTTGACCCGCACCAACAGACTTTTCCCGGTTTCCAGGTTGGTGACTCGCACGTAGCTCGGCAACGGCAGAGTCTTGTGTGCCGCGGTCATCTGATAGATGTCGTAGGGCTCGCGCGTCGAGGTCAGGCGGCCATGGAATTTGACGCCATACCAGGAAGCAATTCCGCGTTCGACATAGCCTTGGGCGCTGGGCAGCACGCTGTAGCTGCGCCCGAGCACGGTGTAGGGTGAATGGTTGCCGTAGCGCGCCAGCGGCTCGGGCTTGGGCACTGCCTCGGGTACGTTGCTGACATCACGCGGTGACACCGGCGCCGCGTCCTGATCGCGGGGCGCTCGCGGCGGACGAGTGGCTGATCGATGTTGATCGCGCTGCTCGGAACCGGCGGGTGGCAGCTCACGGACTTCGCGTTGGCCGCAGCCCATAAGCACAAGGCACAGCAGCGCAACGGACACCAGACGACGACCGCATGAATAGGTGAAATCTGCTGTTCGCGAGATTGACGTCGATGCCAATGATGTCACGGCCATCGGCTGTGACGCTGACGTGTGCCTGGCCTGGGCGCTGATCAAAAGCGGCGTCAATGCATCCGTTTCACTCATCCCCATATCGTAACGCGACGTGATCGACACGGGGGTGAGACAGGACCCTCTGATCATGGCTGCTTGGATTGGGCGACGCCGGCAGCCAACTGTTGGCTCAACTGGTACACGGCCAAGCTATACATCGGCGAACGGTTGTAACGCGAGATCACGTAGAAATTCTGGTGTGTGATCCAATGCTCGGTGCCCTCGGCGCCATCAAGTACCAGCAACGTGGAAGGCAGTGCGGGGTCGAGATGATCAGCCAGTGTGTAACCGGCGTTGGCCAGTGACTGCACCGTGTGCAGAGTTTCCGTAGCGCGAATCTCGGGTAGCAGCGCATCGGCGCGCGCGACGGCGCGTTCAGCCACTGGCTTGCCCGGCTGCCAACCATGCTGCACAAAATAATTGGCGACCGAGGCAATGATGTCGGGGCGCGAAGCCCACAAATCGATCTTGCCGTCAGCGTCATAGTCGCGTGCCCAGTTGGCGTAGCTGGTCGGCATGAATTGGCCCCAACCCATGGCGCCTGCATAGGAGCCAGTAACCTCGGCTGGCGCGATCGGAAAGCGCTCGCCGGGCAGACGCAGAAACTGCTTGAGTTCGCCGCGAAAAAAGGGCGCGCGCGGCGGGTAGTAGAGGGCCAGCGTGGTCAGTGCGTCGAGCACTTTGTACTTACCGGTGATGCGTCCGTAACTGGTTTCCACACCAATGATGGCGACGATGATTTCGACCGGCACGCCGGTTTCGCCAGCGACCTTTTGCAGTAGTTCGCGGTTGTTTTTCCAGAACAACAAGCCATCGCGCAGACGCTGCTCGGTGAGGAAGATCGGACGATAATCGCGCCACGGCTTGGTTGCCTCGGCCGGCCTGCTGATCGCGTCGATGATCGACTGCTGATACTTGGCCTGGTCCAGCAGTTTTTTCCACGCCTCGCGCGTGTCGCGACTGGCCTGGGTTTCAGCCGCCAGCTCTTTGAGCAAGGCACGTTGACCCGGGTGGGTTTCACGCGCCTCTGCAAGCGATGCCATGATCAGGACACAGGACACGACGACGCGCATGAAAGTCATGGAGTTGGTTTCATCTTGGTTTGGCGTGGCGGCAGCGGCGGACAATCGCCGCTGACCGTTTCCGCAATGAGCGGGGCATGGCGCCAAGCAAAGCTTGGTATCACCGGCACACTTCGTCGCAACATCAGTCGCCCAGGGCCTCGCGCAGGAATTCCGGGCTTGCCAGCGCCGCCTTGTGCGTTTCCACATTGTAGTAGCGCGTGGGGAACTGCTTGGTTGCGGCTCCGCGCTCACGGAAGGTATCCAGGTCCAGGTGCCTGCGCGCCATGGTGCAGCTCCACCAACCGGTGGGATAGCAGGGCTGCGGAAATGGCAAGGTTCTCAGGCTCTCGAAGCCGGCGTTGCGCATGGCATTGCGCATCGATTGGATCAGCGCCACATGCACCAACGGCGATTCACTCTGTTGCACCATGATGCCACCGGGCCTGAGCGCTTTGAGGCAGCTGGTATAAAACGCCTGATTGAACAAACCTTCGGCCGGACCCACCGGATCGGTGGAATCGATGATCACCACATCGATCGACTCCGGGTCCAGACTTTTCATGTAGGCGATGCCATCGTCGAACATCAGCTTGGCGCGCGGGTCGCCGTTGGATTCGCACAGCTCAGGGAAATATTGCTCGGCGAGCCGCGTGACGCGCTCGTCGATGTCACACTGCACGACACTTTCCACTTCGCGGTGCTTGAGGATCTCGCGCAGGGTGCCGCAGTCGCCGCCACCGATAATCACCACGCGCTTCGGGCTGGTATGCGTGAACAAAACCGGATGCGACATCATCTCGTGATACAGAAAATTGTCGCGTGTGGTCAGCATCACGCAACCATCGATCACCATCAGGTTGCCCCAGTCAGTGGTGGCGTAGATGTCGATGGTCTGGAACGGCGTTTTCTCGGAGTGAAGCTTTTCCTTGATCCGAAACGAGATCGCCGAGCCGGATTGCTCATGTGGCTCAGAGAACCAGTTCGTGTTGAGACTCATTTCGCGCTCCAGCGGAATGGCTTGTTTGGGGGCGCGATTGTAGCTGCCCGGAACCCCGCTAAACGTGTTTTTACAGCGACTTGCAATTGTTGGCCAGTTGCGCGTTGGGCATCGCTACACTACGCACCCCTTGTGCCAGAGGGGAAGCAGCAATCGTATGCGAGGCAGGCCGTAATATTGTTCGGGTAAAAAACAATAGACAGGACCCCGCACGGGCAATTCCCGTTTCACCCTATCCTGCGCCGCGAGCAGCGTCGCGGGATGGTCAACTGAAAAGCAGTGGGGTTCGCCCCGCATTGACAGGAGTAGCCGCAATGAGCGTTTGGAGCATCGATCGCGCCCGCCATACCTATTCGATTCCGCACTGGAGCGATGGTTATGTCGATGTCGATGAATCCGGCCGAGTGCTGATGTGCCCGAAGGGTGCCGAAGGCGCTGCGGTAGCGCTGCCTGAAGTGGTCCGTGCCGCCGAAGCGCAGGGGCTTAAATTACCGGTGCTGCTGCGTTTCACCGATATTCTTTCCGATAAGCGCACGCGCATGCAGCAGGCGTTTGCGCG
>JANMSL010000766.1:0-5998 GCA_031389245.1 Lysobacterales bacterium
TCTGGTCCGAAGGCGGCAAGCGCTATTCCGGCAAGATCCGCGAAGTGGCTTCCGAAGCCGATGCGGCCACGCGCACGTACGCGGTGCGGGTGAGTTTTGATTTGCCCGACGACAGTGTGCAATTGGGTATGACTGCACGCGTGTTCTTCACCGATGCCGATGCCGCCGCTGCCGTGCTGATCCCGCTGTCCGCGCTGCATGAAAAAGACGGCAAGACCGCCGCCTGGGTGATCGATCCGAAAACACACAATGTCAGCCTGCGCGAAGTGCGCATCGGTAAATACCGCGAGGATGGCGTCAGCGTTATCTCCGGGCTGATGCCGAGTGACTGGATCGTGACTGCGGGTGTGCACAAGCTGGTAACCGGCCAAGTGGTGCATCCGATTGATCGCGAAAATCGCGCGGTGATGCCGTGAACGAGACCTCTGCTGATCAGGCACCGGCCGCGACTGGCGGCTTCAATCTTTCCGAGTGGGCGTTGCGCAATCGCTCGCTGGTGTTGTTTTTTTCGTTGGTGTTGGCCGTGGTGGGGATTGCCTCCTACCGCACGCTGGGCCAGTCCGAGGACCCGCCATTCACCTTCAAGGCGATGGTGGTGCGCACGATGTGGCCAGGCGCGAGTGCTGAGGAAGTCGCGCGCCAGATCACCGATCGGGTCGAGGAGAAAATGCAGGAGCTGCCGGATTTCGAGTTCATTCGCAGTTACTCGCGTCCGGGCGAGTCCAATGTGTTTCTGGTCGCCAAGGACTCGCTGCCGTCGGCGGCATTGCCCGGTGTTTTCTATCAGGTGCGCAAGAAGCTGAGCGACATTCGCCATACCTTTCCTGCCGGCACGCAGGGCCCGTTCGTCAACGACGAATTCGGCGACACCTTCGGCAACATCTATGGGCTGATTGGCGATGGCTACGATTACGCTTTGCTCAAGCGCTATGCCGAACGCATCCAGTTGGAGTTGTTGCGCGTTCCGGATGTAGCCAAAGTCGAATTGCTGGGATTGCAGGACGAGCGCGTTTTTGTAGAAATATCCAACGCGAAACTGTCGACGTTCGGCATTCCGTTCGAAGACGTGGTGCGACAGCTGGAAACGCAGAATGCGGTCACCCCGGCAGGCAGTTTCGAGACCGGCACCGACCGCATCTACCTGCGCACCAGCGGCGCGTTCGAAACTGTGGATGCAATCCGCAACATCAATATCCGCGCCAGTGGCCGGCTGTTCCGATTGGGTGATGTCGCCGAAGTGAATCGTGCCTTCGTCGATCCGCCGCAGGCGCGCATGCGCTTTGATGGCAAAGAGGCCTTGGGGATCGCGGTGGCAATGAAACCCGGTGGCGATATCGTGCGACTCGGCGATGCGCTGGATGCGGTTTCCGATCGCATCAGCGCGACCTTGCCGGTGGGGCTGGAGTTGGCGCGCGTTGCCGATCAGCCCAAGGCGGTGCGCAGCTCGATCGCCGAGTTCGTTCGCACCTTGGCCGAGGCGGTACTGATCGTGCTGGTCGTGAGCTTCTTCTCGCTGGGCTTTCGCACCGGAATGGTCGTGGCCTTGTCGATCCCGTTGGTGTTGGCGATGACCTTCGCCAGCATGAAGTTCTTCGGCATCGGCCTGCACAAGATTTCGCTGGGCGCACTGGTGTTGGCGCTCGGGTTGTTGGTCGATGACGCCATCATCGCGGTCGAAATGATGGCGGTGAAGCTGGAGCAGGGATTCGATCGCGTGCGCGCGGCGGCGTTCACCTACTCGACTACTGCGTTCCCGATGCTGACCGGTACGCTGATTACCGCGGCCGGGTTTCTGCCGATCGCGACTGCGCAATCGGGCACCGGGGAATACACCCGCTCGATCTTCCAAGTGGTGACGATCGCATTGTTGCTGAGCTGGATCGCCGCGGTGATCCTGATTCCCTATCTCGGCTACAAGCTGCTGCCGGAGCATGGCTTGGCCGCAGGTCAACACGCGCAGGCGCACGATCCGTACGACACGCCGTTCTATAAGCGCTTTCGCGAACTGCTGGAGTGGTGCCTGGACCATCGCGTCCTGGTCATCGTTGCGACCGTCGCGCTGCTGGTAGCCTCGGGGCTCGCCTTCCGTTTTGTGCAACAGCAATTCTTCCCGGCATCGACGCGCCTGGAGCTGATGATCGACCTGAAGTTGCCCGAGGGCAGTTCCATTCATGCCACCGAAAGTGCGGTGGTCAAGCTCGAGACGGTCCTCGCAAAGCAGAAAGGCGTGGACAATTATGTTGCCTATGTCGGCAATGGTTCGCCGCGCTTCTATTTGCCGCTGGATCAACAGCTGCCGCAGGCCAGCTTCGCGCAATTCGTGGTGCTGTCCGAATCGATTGAAGCGCGCGATGCCCTGCGCAGCAAATTGATCAAGCTGTTCGAGAACGAGTTTCCGGAGCTTCGCGGTCGCGTCACCAAGCTGGAGAACGGCCCGCCGGTCGGGTTTCCGGTGCAGTTTCGTGTTTCCGGCGAGGATGTCGGGACGGTACGTAAATTTGCCCGGGAAGTCGCCGACGTGATGCGCAGCAATCCGAATCTTTCCGGCGTGCATCTGGACTGGGAAGAACCGAGCAAGGTGATTCGTTTGTCGATCGACCAGGATCGCGCGCGTGTGCTGGGCGTCAGCTCGCAGGACCTGTCCAATTTCCTGCAGAGTTCGATATCCGGTTCGCGCATTACCCAGTTTCGCGAGGGCAACGAGCTGATCGATGTTGTGCTGCGTGGACCGGGTGAGGAACGAGCCAAGCTGAGCCTGCTCGATTCGTTGGCGATTCCCACGCCTTCGGGCAAGAGTGTTTCCCTGGCGCAGATCGCGCACATCGAGTACGGACTGGAAGAGGGCGTGCTGTGGCGGCGTGATCGGCTGCCGACGGTTACCGTGCGCGGTGATGTTTACGGCAGCATCCAGCCGCCGACCGTGTCCGCTGAAGTCAATGCCAAGCTCGACGCCATTCGCGGTCGCTTGCCCAGTGGCTATCTGCTGCAACTGGGCGGCACCGTCGAGGACAGTGGTCGTGGCCAGGCCTCGGTGGCTGCAGGCGTTCCGTTGTTTTTGATTACGGTGCTGACCCTGCTGATGATCCAGTTGAAAAGTTTCTCGCGCACCTTCCTGGTGTTTGTCACTGCGCCGCTGGGTCTGATCGGGGTGACCTTGTTCCTGCTGGTGTTCCGCGTGCCGTTCGGCTTTGTTGCGATGCTGGGCACGATCGCGCTGTCCGGGATGATCATGCGCAATTCGGTGATTCTGGTCGACCAGATCGATCAGGATATCGGCGCCGGCCATACGCCCTGGGAAGCGGTGATCGGCGCCACGGTGCGCCGCTTCCGCCCGATTGTGCTGACCGCTCTGGCCGCAGTCTTGGCGATGATCCCGTTGTCGCGCAGTGCCTTCTTCGGGCCGATGGCAGTGGCGATCATGGGCGGGCTGACCGTGGCTACGGTACTCACGCTGCTGTTCCTGCCGGCGCTTTATGCGGCCTGGTTCAAGGTCCAGCGACCGAGGGTTCGACCCGCGCACCTGGGCAGCGATGCCTGGCCTGGAGACGAAATCGAGGTGGCGGGCTAGGGCGTTTCGAACTCCATGCCGCGCATACGACCGCTTGCTGCTCGCGGCCGCGCGGCGTGGAGCCATCTGACATCCGTCAAGCTGCGCCAATGACTTCCTGCACTCTCAATAAAAACAAGGTCTTGCAATCATTCGGCTTGCCGGAAATGGAACGAAGGCCCACACTTGGCGTCTTTATTCCGGTTGGAACCAGAATTTATGAGCATTGATCTAGAACGCACCCGCTTCAACATGGTCGAACAGCAGGTGCGTCCTTGGGATGTGGTCGACATGCGCGTGCTCGAAGCGTTGACCAAAGTGCGCCGTGAGCAGTTCGTCCCCGCTGAATACCGCGAGCTGGCCTTTGCCGATGTCGCTTTGCCGCTGGCGTACGGCGAGACGATGATGAAGCCGGTGGTCGAAGGCCGCATGCTGCAAGCGTTGGCGCTGGAACCCGGCGACAGCGTTCTGGAAGTGGGCACCGGCAGCGGATTCATCACCGCTTGCATCGGTTTGCTTGTGCGCGAAGTGGTAAGTGTTGAGATTCATGCCGACCTCGCCGAAAGAGCGCAGCGGCTGTTGTTGGAAGAACGCGTCAGCAATGCCAGCGTGCTCACTGCTGATGCTTTGGGGAGTTTTGATCTGAATCGCGAATTCGATGCGATCGCCATTACCGGCGCGGTGTTCCGCGAACCAGAAAAATTTCGCCGTTGGTTGAAACCCGGTGGACGACTGTTTCTGATCCGCGGCGCGGTGCCGATTGCCGGCACCCCGGTCATGGAAGCGGTCGTCATCACCCGTGTCGACGCCAACGAATTTCGCGAACAGAGTTTGTTTGAAACCGAGCTGCCCTACCTCGTCAACGCCGCCCCGCCCAAGCGCTTCGCGCTTTGAACCGGGACCTCAGAAGGATTGATCATGTTGAATCGTTTCGTTTTATCCGCACTGGCGCTGGCCATATTTTCGCTGACGCGTTCTGCGTCTGTTGCAGCGGCGGACCTGTTTGAAGTTTACGAGTTGGCCCGCGCCAGCGACCCACAGCTCGCCATCGCCGAGTCACAGCGCCTGAGCGTTGGACAGGGCGTGCCGCAGGCGCGCTCGGCATTGTTGCCGCAGTTGAACGGAAGCTGGGATGCCACGCGCAGCAAGTCTGAAGGCACCGTTGGCGGTCAGGCGGTTTCCAATGATGGCCGCAATCGCGGCTACGGGCTGAGCCTGGATCAAACCGTCTATCGCCACAGCAACTACATGAATCTGAAGGCGGCTCGCGCACAGGCAGCGCGCGGAATCTCCGACTACGACGTCGCCTTGGACGCTTTGCTTTATCGCGTGCCCGAAGCCTATTTCAACGTGCTTACCGCGCAGACCAATCTCGCCTCGGCCGAGGCTGAAGAGAAGGCCGTGGGCCGTCAGCTGGAGCAGGCCGACCAACGTTTTGAAGTGGGTCTGACCGCGATTACCGATGTGCACGAGGCGCGCGCACGATTCGATGGCGCGCGCGCGGCCGCGATCCAATCACGCAACGCGCTGGATGATGCGTTCGAAGCTTTGGGTGAGTTGACGGGCAAGCCGATTGCGGCCATCGAGCCGCTCAAGCCTGACCTGGTTTTGTCGCCGCCGGAACCGGCCAACGCCGAGGCCTGGGTCGATATCGCCATTGCCAACAGCCCGGCGCTTGCGTCGCGGCAAAACTCGCTCGACGCTGCCAGCGCCAACGCCCGGAGTATCTGGGCAGACCACCTGCCTTATCTTTCGCTGCGTGGCAGCTACACCAAGGATTACAGCGGTGGCGACGTCGGTCCGTTCTCGTTTGTCGACCCTGAAAACCGCAGCCTGACGTTGAGCCTGACGGTGCCGCTGTTCTCCGGCGGCCTCACCCATTCGCGTTACCGGCAAGCAGTGTATGACCGTGATACCACCACCGATCAACTCGAACAGACCCGTCGCGCCACCGTGCGGCAGACGCGCAGCGCCTATCGCTCAGTGATTGCCGGCATCAGTGAAGTCGATGCGCGCAAGCAGGCGCTGGTCTCTGCGCAGAGCGCGCTGGAAGCTACCCAGGCTGGTTTCGAAGTCGGCACTCGCACCATCGTCGATGTGCTGGTCAGCCAGCAACAGCAGTTCACCGCCGAACGCGAATACGCGCGCGCGCGGCACGGCTTCATTCTGAGCAATCTGCAACTCAAACAGTCTGCCGGCACCATCGATGTTACCGATATCCAGGCTGTGAACGCGATGCTGGATTGAGTTTTCGAGTTGCATCGACATGCACCAAAGGCCCGCGCAAGCGGGCCCTTTTTTTGGCGTGAGATTTTTGGCGCGAGTGCCAGCGGCGCGGCGGGCGCGCATTTGTCTATACTGTCTCCCGTCCACCCTGGGGAGAGGCTATGAAGCGGATCGCAGGTTTGCTGTGTGCAATGTCGCTGGCTGGAGTCGCGCAGGCCGAAGGGC
>JANMSL010000823.1:0-8757 GCA_031389245.1 Lysobacterales bacterium
TGGTGGTGACGCTGATCGCCCCGATCGCGATGGAAGAAGGGCTTCGTTTTGCGATTCGTGAAGGTGGCCGCACCGTAGGTGCAGGCGTCGTTGCGAAGGTTCTCAAGTAATTGACAACAATGTTGGGTGCTTGGTGCATCCAGCTTGATTGATACGTGCGGACGGTGGGCTGATGCTCGCCGTCCCTTTTTGGCTTGAACAGTACACGCCAGTAGCTCAATTGGCAGAGCAGCGGTCTCCATAACCGCAGGTTGGGGGTTCGAGTCCCTCCTGGCGTGCCAAATGAGGAATGACGAAGGGTCTTATTACCTCCGTCGTCAGGGAAACGGATGAACGCAAACGCACAAACCAGCGGCTTTTCCAATCTCGACAAGTCCAAGATGTGGCTTGCTGTCGTTGTCGTTATTGCCGGCCTTGTTGCCTTCTACTGGCTTGAAGGACGTCAAACGATTTGGGCCCGTAGTGGCATCCTGATCGGCGGGTTTGTCTTTGCCGGACTGCTCATCGCTTTTTCTGGATTTGGCAGCTTCCTGAAAGAATTTGTGGTCGAGTCGCACTTCGAACTGCGCAAGATTATTTGGCCGACACGTCAGGAAACCTTGCAGACCACGATGGTGATCTTTGTCGTTGTACTCATCATTAGTTTGATGCTATTCGGCTTTGACTCGATCCTTGGCTTGATTTTCCGCTGGTTGTTCAGCGCTGACTGGACCTGACAGGGAGAATTGGAACATGGCCAAGCGCTGGTACGTCGTGCATGCCTATTCGGGCTTCGAGCATCAAGTGTTGCGATCTTTGAAGGATCGTATCGCGCGGGCCGGAATGGAAGAGAAGATCAGTGAGGTTTTGGTCCCGACAGAAGAAGTAGTCGAAATGCGCGCCGGTCAGAAGCGCAAGAGCGAGCGCAAGTTCTTTCCGGGCTACGTGTTGGTGCAGATCGAAACCAGCAGTGACGAAGGAAAAATCCGGATTGATGATGAGTCGTGGCACTTGATCAAGGAAACACCCAAGGTAATGGGTTTCATCGGCGGTACCGCCGAGCGACCTCTGCCGATCAAGGACTCAGAAGCAGATGTCATTTTGCGTCGCGTGCAGGATGGAACCGACAAGCCGCGGCCCAAGGTGCTGTTCGAGCCGGGTCAGCTGGTCAGAGTCACGGAAGGTCCATTCAATGATTTCAATGGCACCGTCGAAGAAGTCAACTACGAGAAAAGTCGTTTGCGCGTCGCGGTTCTAATTTTCGGGCGATCCACACCGGTCGAACTTGAGTTCGCCCAGGTGGAGAAAGCCTAACGGTGTGAAACGGTGAAGCGCAGCCTGGCTCGCCCACCGGATCACGTTTAATCACTAGCGAGGAGCCGCAAGGCGCCTGAACTCGCAGGAGCAACATCATGGCAAAGAAGGTTGTTGGTTACATCAAGTTGCAGGTGAAGGCCGGTCAGGCCAACCCGTCGCCACCGGTTGGTCCGGCATTGGGTCAACGCGGCCTCAACATCATGGAGTTCTGCAAGGCATTCAATGCCGCAACGCAGAAGATGGAACCAGGAATCCCGATTCCGGTGATCATCACTGCTTACTCCGATCGCAGCTTCACTTTCATCACCAAGACGCCGCCAGCATCGATTCTGCTGAAGAAGGCCGTTGGCATTCAGTCTGGATCAAAGCGACCGAACACCGAAAAGGTAGGCAAAGTCACAAGAGCGCAATTGGAAGCGATTGCAACGCAAAAGATGGCTGACCTCACGGCGGCCAGCATGGATGCCGCGGTCCGCACAATTGCGGGCAGTGCGCGCAGCATGGGTCTGGTGGTGGAGGGCTAAGTCATGACCAATATGAGCAAACGTTACCGTTCAATCAAAGACACCGTAGTCGCCGGCAAGGCGTACGCTTTTGATGACGCAATCAGCATCATCAAGAACAATGCGAAGGCCAAATTCAACGAATCCGTGGACGTTGCAATCCGCTTGGGCATCGATGCAAAGAAATCGGACCAGGGCGTGCGCGGGTCCACCGTTCTCCCCAACGGCACCGGCAAGACTGTGCGTGTAGCCGTATTCTGCCCTGCCGGAGCCAAGGCTGAAGAAGCGCTTGCAGCCGGAGCCGACGCGGTAGGTATGGATGACTTGGCCGAGAAAATGCAGGCTGGTGATCTCAACTATGGCGTGATTATTGCCACCCCGGATGCGATGCGCGTTGTCGGCAAGCTGGGCCAGTTGTTGGGTCCGCGCGGTCTGATGCCGAACCCCAAGGTGGGAACGGTGACTGCCGATGTCGCAACCGCGATCAAGAATGCAAAGGGCGGTCAGGTCCGCTACCGCAACGACAAGGCTGGCATCATTCATTGCAGCATTGGCAAGGCCAGTTTTGACGCGGCCGCATTGAAGGGCAATTTGACTGCGCTGCTGAACGATGTAGTGCGTGCGAAGCCTTCGACTGCCAAGGGACAATTTCTGATGAAGATCTCGCTGTCCAGCACCATGGGCGTCGGCCTGATTCTCGATCCGGCTTCGTTGACCCTCGGCAAATAATCGTTGCTTCCGACGCTTGCGTCGGGAGCAATTCAACAATGCAAGGCGATCTTGGATCGCAAAAAATTTTGAGGGCTGGCCTGGCGCTAAAACGTCGGAATAGCCGTCAAAGACCGCAGGTGGTGAAACCTCGCGCGGCAGGATGCCGCAGGTCCGATGGACCCATAGCGAGGATCAGCCTTAATCGGGAAGGACACCGACCTGCGTAGATGGTGCCGCCCTCCGACGCAATTCGGAGATTGGCCCACAAGTTCCGGCTCTGCCGGCGGTCAGCACCACGGATGGCGCTGCTCGAGAAATATCCGCTGTGGTCAGTGCAGGATGCGCTGCCACGGAGCCATAGGAGAGTGTTCGGTCTGCGTTCAAGTGTGTTCAGACACTGCTTGGAATGTAAAACCGGCGCGCTCCCAAGTTCGGAGGAAATGCAATGCCGCTCAATCTGGAACAGAAGAAAGAGCTCGTTGCCGAACTGGCGGATGTGGCTGCCAAGGCGCATTCATTGGTTGCCGCCGAGTATGCGGGTCTCACCGTTTCCCAGCTGACGCAGCTACGCAACAAGGCACGCCAAGGTGGCGTTTTCTTGAAAGTGGCCAAGAACACGCTGGTGCGACGTGCGGTAGAAGGTACGGACTTCGCGTGCGTCCAAGACGCGCTCAAAGGTCCGATGATTTATGCCTTCTCCAAAGAAGATCCGGGTGCTGCAGGTCGGTTGATCAAGGATTTCGCCAAAGGCAATGACAAGCTGCGGGCCAAGGTCGTGTCCATCGGGGGGCAATTGTTTCCCGGTACCCACATCGATCGTCTGGCATCGCTTCCCACCCGCGACCAAGCGCTGTCCATGCTTCTGGGCGTAATGAAGGCACCGATCGAGAAACTCGTTCGCACCCTCATTGAGCCGGCTGCAATGGTTACGCGCGTTGTCAAAGCGGTTGGCGATCAAAAGCAAGCTCAAGCCAGCTAATCCCGTTCGGTCCATCGTTTCGATATCAAAGTATCGATTCAACATAAATATCTGAGGTAAATCAACATGGCCGTTTCAAAAGAAGACGTTCTCGAAGCAATCTCCAAGATGTCGCTGATTGACATCACCGATCTCGTCAAGATGATGGAAGAGAAGTTCGGTGTCACGGCAGCAGCTCCGGTTGCGATGGCTGCAGGTCCGGCAGCCGCTGCCGCTGCGCCGGTCGAAGAGAAGACCGAGTTCACTGTTGTTCTGAAGGCAGTGGGCGAGAAGAAAGTTGAAGTGATCAAGGCGGTTCGTGCCATCACAGGCCTCGGCCTGAAGGAAGCAAAGGACCTCGTGGAGTCTGCTCCGGCAACCGTTAAGGATTCCGTGAGCAAGGCCGACGCCGACAAGTTCAAGAAAGAACTCGAGGCCGCAGGCGCAACCGTAGAGCTGGGCTAAGGCCCCGCTTGATGCTCGGAGTCAATCCGGGCGCGGCAAGGCTGGGGGTGAATGCCCCCGGCCTTATCGTGTTTGAAGGAAACGCTCGAAAGAGCGTCGTTTCATGCACATGGCGAATGGCGGTATGCCGTCGGTCCGACGGACGACGCTATTCGCGATATGCATTAACCATGGGAAGCCGGAAGTTGAACCCGTGTTTCCCAATCAACCAAGGGTGGTAGCGCGACCATGACCTACTCGTTTACTGAGAAGAAGCGAATCCGCAAGGATTTTGGCAAACGTCCGTCAGTATTGGGCGTTCCCTATCTGCTGGCGATTCAAACGGATTCCTACAGGGAATTTCTGCAGGCAGAGGTGTCTGTCAAGAATCGAGAGGACAAAGGTCTGCACGCTGCGTTGAAATCGGTGTTTCCGATCAGCAGCTATTCGGGAAATGCTGCCCTTGAATACGTCAGCTATCGACTGGGCGACCCACCGTTCGATGAGAAAGAGTGCCGCTCGCGCGGGTTGACGTTCGGCGCACCGCTGCGCGTGCTCGTGCGCCTGGTGATCTATGACAAGGATAGTCCGGGTGCCAACAAGGCAGTGAAGCAGGTGAAAGAGCAAGAGGTATACATGGGCGAGCTTCCGCTCATGACCGGCAACGGCACCTTCATCATCAATGGCACTGAACGCGTCATCGTCTCGCAGTTGCATCGCTCGCCGGGCGTGTTCTTCGACCACGATCGCGGCAAGACCCACAGCTCCGGCAAGTTGCTGTACTCGGCCCGTGTCATCCCCTATCGCGGCTCTTGGCTCGATTTCGAGTTCGATGCGAAGGATTGCCTGTTCACGCGCATCGATCGTCGCCGCAAATTGCCGGTAACGATTCTGCTGCGCGCGCTCGGCTATACCAATCAGGAAATGCTGAGCACCTTCTTCGAAGTCAATGAGTTCCAGATCAATGCCGGTGGCGGCGCTGAGCTGACACTGATTCCCGAGCGTTTGCGCGGTGAGGCTGCGGCGTTCGACATTCGAATCGGTGATGAGATCATCGTCGAGGCCGGCAAGCGAATCACCGCCCGTCATGTCAAGCAATTGCAGATGGCCAAGATTGGTGCGCTGGAGGTGCCGGACGAGTATCTGATCGGCCGCATTCTCAGTCACGATATTGTTGACAAGAAAACCGGCGAATTGCTTGCCGCGGGCAACGATGAGCTGCATGCGGACCACCTAGCCAAGTTTCGCAAGGCTGGAATTCTTACGGTGGGTACATTGTTCGTCAATGACCTCGACCGCGGTCCCTACATCTCGCAGACGCTTCGGATCGACCCGACCAAAACGCCTCTGGAGGCGTTGGTTGAAATCTACCGAATGATGCGCCCGGGTGAGCCGCCGACCAAGGAAGCAGCCCAGAATCTGTTCCAGAACCTGTTCTTTACCTTCGAACGCTATGATCTGTCGGGCGTAGGCCGCATGAAGTTCAACCGTCGCGTGGGCCGCAAGGAAACCACGGGCACGGCAGTGCTTTATGACGGCAAATACTTTTCCGGACGCACCGACGAGGAAGGCAAGCGTCTGTTCAAGCAGGCCGGTGCCAACTTCTCCGACATTCTCGATGCGATGAAGGTATTGATCGAGATTCGTAATGGCCAGGGCGTGGTGGATGACATCGATCATCTCGGTAATCGGCGTGTGCGCTCGGTCGGTGAAATGGCCGAAAACGTGTTCCGCGTTGGCCTGGTGCGCGTTGAGCGTGCGGTCAAGGAGCGTCTGTCGTTGGCCGAGTCGGAAGGGTTGACGCCGCAGGAACTGATCAATGCCAAGCCGGTTGCGGCTGCGGTGAAGGAATTCTTTGGCTCCTCACAGCTTTCGCAGTTCATGGATCAGAACAATCCGCTTTCTGAAGTGACGCACAAGCGTCGCGTTTCGGCTTTGGGACCAGGCGGCCTCACACGCGAGCGCGCCGGGTTCGAAGTGCGCGACGTGCATCCAACACACTATGGACGTGTCTGCACCATCGAGACTCCGGAAGGACCGAACATCGGTCTGATCAATTCTTTGGCGGTGTACGCGCGTACCAACAACTATGGATTTCTGGAAACGCCCTTCCGGCGGGTTTCGGCTGGCAAGGTTTCGAACGACATCGATTATCTCTCGGCAATCGAGGAGAACGAGTTCGTCATCGCACAGGCCAATTCACCGCTGTCCGACAAAGGTGTCTTCAGCGAGGAGTTCGTGGCCTGTCGTTACCGTGGTGAGTCGGAGCTCCGACAGCCGCAGGACATCGGCTACATGGACGTTTCGCCCATGCAGACGGTTTCCGTTGCTGCCGCGCTAGTGCCGTTCCTCGAGCACGACGATGCCAACCGCGCGCTGATGGGCGCGAACATGCAACGCCAGGCGGTACCGACGCTGCGCGTGCAAACTCCGATGGTCGGCACTGGGATCGAAAGGGACGTTGCGCGTGACTCGGGCGTGCTGGTTGCAGCGAAGCGTGGTGGCGTGATCGATCAGGTCGATGCCGCACGTATTGTCGTCAGGGCCCATGAGGTCGAAGTCGGTGAGGGCGATGCCGGCGTCGATATCTATTCGCTGGTCAAGTACACGCGTTCGAATCAGAACACGTGCATGAATCAGCGTCCGCTGGTCAACGTCGGTGATGTTGTTGCCAAGGGCGACGTGCTGGCCGATGGCCCTTCGACTGATCTCGGCGAGCTGGCGCTTGGGCAGAACATGCTGGTCGCGTTCATGCCGTGGAACGGCTACAACTTTGAAGACTCGATCTTGCTGTCTGAGCGTGTCGTCAAGGAAGACCGCTACACCACCATCCACATCGAGGAACTAGCCTGTGTCGCGCGCGACACCAAGCTGGGTCCGGAGGAAATCACCGCTGATATTCCGAATGTTTCCGAACAGGCGCTCACCCGACTCGACGAGTCCGGTGTGGTCTACATTGGTGCGGAAGTCAAAGCCGGCGACATTCTCGTAGGAAAGGTTACGCCTAAGGGCGAAAGCCAACTTACTCCGGAGGAAAAGTTGCTGCGTGCCATCTTCGGCGAGAAAGCCTCGGACGTAAAAGACAGTTCGCTTCGCGTGCCGCCGGGAATGGACGGTACGGTGATCGATGTGCAGGTCTTCACTCGTGACGGCATCGAAAAGGACAAGCGTGCGCGTCAGATTGAGGACTCGGAAGTCAAGCGCGTCAAGAAAGACTTTGACGATCAGTTCCGCATCCTTGAGAACGCAATTTTTTCGCGTTTGCGTACACAGATTGCCGGTCGCGTAGCAATGAGCGGTCCGCATGGTTTGAAGAAGGGCGAGCTCAGCAACGAATACCTGGATGGCCTCAAGAAAGACGAGTACTTCTCCATCCGTATGAAAGATGAGGACGCTGCCGACTTCATCGAGAAAGCTCAGGAACAAGTCGCTCGCCATCGCGCCGAGTTCGACAAGCGTTTCAACGACAAGAAGGCCAAGATCACCGCTGGAGACGATCTTGCTCCGGGCGTGCTGAAGATGGTGAAGGTCTACCTCGCCGTCAAGCGCCGCATCCAGCCGGGTGACAAAATGGCCGGACGTCACGGCAACAAGGGCGTGGTGTCCACCATCGTTCCGGTACAGGACATGCCGTACGCCGCCGATGGTCGTCCAGTAGACATCGTGTTGAACCCGCTTGGCGTTCCTTCGCGAATGAATATTGGTCAGATCTTGGAGACGCATCTGGGTTGGGCCGCGAAGGGCCTGGGTGAGCAGATCAGCAAAATGATTGAAGCCAATCAGAAGGCAGCAGAACTGCGCAAGTTTCTTGACACGATTTACAACCATGACAAGAGCGAGCACGGAGAGCGCGTCAAGCTTTCGTCGTTGACCGATGAAGAGATTTTTGCATTGTCGCGCAAGCTCACAGAAGGCGTGCCGATGGCAACGCCAGTGTTTGACGGCGCCAACGAAGTAGAGATCAAACGCATGCTCAAACTCGCCGGGTTGCCGGAGAGTGGACAGACCATGCTCTATGACGGGCGCACCGGCGACGCATTCGATCGAGAAGTCACAGTCGGTTATATGTACGTTCTCAAACTCAACCATTTGGTCGACGACAAAATGCATGCGCGATCCACGGGGCCGTACTCGTTGGTCACTCAGCAGCCACTCGGCGGCAAGGCGCAGTTTGGTGGTCAGCGCTTTGGCGAAATGGAAGTTTTGGCGCTTGAGGCCTACGGCGCTGCATACACGCTGCAGGAGATGCTGACGGTCAAATCCGACGACGTTGGCGGACGCAATCAAATGTACAAAAACATCGTCGACGGCGATCACGAAATGGCCGCAGGCATGCCGGAATCCTTCAACGTGTTGGTGAAGGAAATCCGTTCGCTCGCGATCAACATCGAGCTGGAAGGCCAGTGAGCTTAGGAGATTGAAGTCATGAAAGATTTGCTCAACTTGTTCAACCAGCAGCGTCAGTCGCTGGATTTCGACTCCATTCGCATCGGTCTGGCCTCCCCGGACTTGATCCGGTCGTGGTCGTTCGGCGAAGTGAAGAAGCCTGAAACCATTAACTATCGTACGTTCAAGCCGGAACGCGATGGCTTGTTCTGCGCTGCGATTTTCGGGCCGATCAAGGACTACGAGTGCCTGTGCGGGAAGTACAAGCGCATGAAGCATCGTGGTGTGGTCTGCGAGAAATGCGGAACCGAAGTAACCCTCGCAAAAGTGCGTCGCGAACGCATGGGTCACGTCGAGCTTGCTTCACCAACTGCGCATATCTGGTTCTTGAAGTCGCTGCCATCGCGCATTGGACTGATGCTGGACATGACGCTGCGCGACATCGAGCGCATTCTGTAC
>JANMSL010000010.1:0-5100 GCA_031389245.1 Lysobacterales bacterium
CAACGCCGCAACCAGCAGCGTGATGTCCAGCGCGGGAATCAGCATCAGAAATGGAATGCCAAAAACCAGCGCAGCCAACGACCAAGCGTACAGATCGCCAATGGGCTCGGGCTGATCGCCCACACCAAACCAGCGCGCCAGGAGATGATCCACACTGAGCTTGCCCGGCCCATTGAACACCAAGGGCAGCAGCATCACAGCAAACAACAGGGGCAGCTTGAAGTTGCCATGTCCTGCGTCGGAAATGGCATAGCCCTTGAGCAACTCCGACCACATCGCCCACATGTCCGGCCAATGCACTGCGGCAGTTGCGACAAAGGTCAGAAACAACAAGTTGAACGCCCAGAAACGCGTGGCCAGGCCGAGCCATAAACAAACCGCACCAACCAGCTCGAACCAGGTCGCCAACTGCCAACTCAGTGCTGCCGGCACCACATCGAAAGGAAACGGAAACTGCTGCTGGATTCCGGCAAACCAATTGTCGCCATAAAGTTTCTCGCGACCCGCCTCGAAAAATTCCCAACCCATCACCAGGCGCATCACCAACGCCGGAATAACTTCACCAGCGCCACGCAGCCGTGCGACCAAACTCTGCCAGGTATCCACCACGCCGGCGTTCGAAAACCTGCTCATTCAACACTCCCTGGTGTTTGCTTGGGTCAGACTAAATCAAATTGACGGTCGATCACCAGCCGGTGCGACCAACGTGTCGCGCGCGATCTGCGATCTGCGATCTGCGCGATCAATTCGTGCCGAGCAAAATGTCGCGCTCGCGAAAGCGCAGCAACATTGACTTGGCAGCTTCGGTCATCTCCTGTGCACCCGTCGCGCCCACGGCAGTGACCAACGCTTCGATCACGTCCAGACCGGTGACACCGGGATTGGCTTTCAGCACTTCCAGCAGCTTGAACGACAGCGCGTTCAATTCGGTGAAAACAATTTCGTCGCTGCGATTGCGCGACACCACCAGAAAATTGGGCTGCGCGGACGCTTCTTGCGGCAGAAAATCTTCGCGCACTTGATGTACCGGAAAGCGATACTGCAGCAGCCATGCCAGCGGCGAAACAACGGGCGCGCCGGCTAGCACGTCGCCATGCGGATCGTGGGATACCGCATGGATCTCGTTTTCATCCAGCGACAATGCCAGCTCCACCCACTCGTAATGCGCAAGCTCGACCAGAAACGGATGATCGCCGCTACCGCGCTCAGCGCGCGCCTGCAGATAACGCTGGAATTCCCTGCCGATTTCGGGGAACAACGGCGTATGCGACTCATGCTCGGCGTAGAAGCGCCGCACCAGCAGTTGCCAGGCGTCGCGGCCGAGGATTCGTCGAATCACCGGAAAGCCGGTACTGAGCAGACTGTCGACATTGTTGAAAAACAACTCGCGATAGATCTGCAGCCTGCGCTCTTCGATCCCCGCTGGCGCAGGATTCGCTTTGGGATCGCGCAGATGCGCGGCGAAGCGGTACTGCAGTGCCTTGAAAGAAGGCATGCAATCAGGCGCGACGGACACGTTCGCCCTCGATGCTTGCGCTTCGGTCAGCCAACACAGGCACCAGAGCACGTTGACGTTGGCGAATCTGCTCAACTTCGAGGAGCAATTCCGCAAGCGGCGGAATGTTGAAATCGCGCTCGAGCAGCGTCGGCATCACACCAAATTCGCGGTATGCAGTCTCCAGCAATGTCCACACCGGCGGCACCACGTCGGCGGCGTGCGTATCCACGATCAGGTCTTCGGCCTCGTTGAAGTGGCCCGCGATATGGCAGTACGCAACGCGATGGTGCGGCAACGCGCGCAGAAATTCGGTCGCGTCATAGCGGTGATTCACGCTGTTGACGTAGATGTTGTTCAGATCCAGCAACAGATCGCAATCGGCCTGGTCCAGCACCGTGCGAATGAAATCCAGCTCGCTCATTTCGGCGCCCACGCTGGTGTAGAACGATACGTTTTCCATCGCGATGCGTCGGCCCAGCACATCCTGCACGCGGCGGATGCGTGCGGCCACGTAGCGTGCGGCGTCTTCGGTAAAGGGGATCGGCATCAGGTCGTAGAGATGGCCGTCGTCCGAACAATAGGAAAGGTGCTCGCTGTACGCGCGGACCTGATGCACGTCCAGAAAGCGCTTGAGTTTAAGCAGAAAGGTCTCGTCCAGCGGCGAGGGTGCCCCGATCGACAGGGACAGGCCGTGCGCGACAATCGGATGGCGCTCGGTGCAGGCGCGAAACATCCGCCCGAGCCGCCCGCCGACGTTGATCCAGTTTTCTGGTGCCACTTCTAGGAAATCAAAACCAGCACCCGGCTCGGCATCCCGCAACGGGCCCATCAGGGCCCGCCGCAGGCCCAGCCCCGCACCATGCACCGCAAATTGGCGAGGACTGAGGTTCATAGAGTCAAAGACCCGATCAGTCTTTTTTCTTTTCGCCGCAGCTGCCTTCGGCCTTCTTGTCGCCGCAGGTACCTTCAGCGTGCTTCTCGCCGCAGGAACCTTCAGCATGCTTGTCGCCACATTTATGCGAGCCGCAAACGCCTTCGCCACACTTGCCTTCTCCGCACTTGCCTTCTGTGTCGGTCTTTGCCGCAGCGGTGCCGTCTGCATTTTTCGCGGCGCATTTGTCGCCCGCACACTTACCTTCACCACACTTGCCTTCGCCGGCCTTCGCCGCTTCGGCCGCAGTCTTGTTCGCAGCACACTTGCCTTCACCGCACTTGCCTTCCGCTGTCTTGCCGTCGCCGACCAGCATGTAGCCCGAACCCAGGTCATTCATCGCGAACGAACCGGCATTGGCGATGCCGACGACTCCAAACAGAGCGGCACTGATGGTCAGGGTAAGCGGATTGATTACTTTCTTCGACATGGGAAACTCCAGATGCATCGTGCGGCGGGAAACGCCCGCCATCGCTGCCGCTTGCGCGACGATTCGTTTGCGTGTTGCATCGCACCACTTCGCGATGACTTCACCCCCAGCGCACGCTATGCCGATTGCAGAAAAATGCAAGGGTCATCAGTCGCGCCGACTTGAGCCATTGGACCGGCACATTGTTCTATTTCTTTCACATCCGTTTGTGATTTTCTCGTGAGCATTGACGACAAGTTGATGCGTCCGATCAGGACGGCGATCGGCTCGGCGCCTTGTCGCGGAACGCACAATAGGGTCGCACCACACATTGCCAGCATTCGGGGCTGCGCGCCTTGCAGACGTAGCGCCCATGCAAAATTAACCAATGATGCGCGTCGTGCGTAAATTCTTTGGGCACGTTTTTGAGCAATCCTTTCTCGACCGCCAATGGCGACGCGCCCCTGGCCAGGCCGGTACGATTTGCAATACGAAAAATATGCGTGTCGACGGCCATGGTCGGCTCGCCGAAGGCAGTGTTCAACACCACATTGGCGGTTTTGCGTCCAACACCGGGCAGTGCTTCCAGTGCCTCGCGATTGCGCGGCACTTCGCCGCCATGCAAGTCAATCAGCCTTTTGCAAGTCTCGATGACATGCTTGGCCTTGGCGTTGTACAGACCGATGGTGTTGATGTAGCGCTTGATGCCGTCTTCACCCAGATCCAGCAGTGCCTGAGGTGTGTTGGCCACGGGAAACATCCTGCGTGTTGCCTTGTTCACCGAAACATCAGTGGCCTGTGCCGACAGCATGACCGCGATCAGCAGCTCAAACGGCGTGCTGTATTCCAGCTCCGTCTTCGGGTGCGGGTTCAACTCGCGCAGGCGAGTGAAAAAAGCGGTGCGATCGGCGGGCTTCATGCCTGGCGAAGCCTAGCGCAGTTGGCTCTGGGTGCAACCCGCGGACGCAGTTTTCAATCACTGAGCTGCCCGTCCGGACAATGCCCGCCTGCGCGCGCAACCCGCGGCGGCGAACTCTAGCCACCCTTGCTATCCTGTGCCGATGAAACTGATCAAATTCTCTGCCGCCATGGCCGAACGCTTCCGCGGCTTCCTGCCAGTGGTCGTCGACGTTGAAACCGGCGGCTTCCACGCCGAACGCGACGCGTTGCTCGAAATTGCCGCAGTGCCGATCGTAATGAACGCGCACGGTGAAGTGGTCCGCGGTGAAACCGTGTCCACCCATGTGGTGCCCTTTCCCGGCGCCAACATCGACCCGCGCGCGCTGGAAATAACCGGCATCGATCCCACCCATCCATTCCGCGCCGCGCTGGAAGAACGCGAAGCGCTGGATCACATCTTCCGGCCGATTCGCAACGTGATGAAACAGACCGGTTGTACCCGTGCCGTGCTGGTAGGACACAACGCACATTTTGATCTGGGTTTCGTCAACGCCGCGATCCGTCGCAGTGGGCACAAGCGTTCGCCGTTTCATCCGTTCAGTTGTCTGGACACGGTGACCCTGGGCGGACTGGCCCTTGGTCAAACCGTGCTGAGCAAGGCCGTGCATACCTGCGGCATGCCGTGGAACAGTGACGAGGCGCATTCCGCCGTGTACGACACCGAACGTACCGCAGATCTGTTCTGTGCCATCGTCAATCAGTGGAAAGCCTTTGTCGACGCTGCACCTGGCGCCAGCGCTGCACCAGTTAACCCCAAAGGTGCCGGCAGCGACGAGTTCGATCCACTTGCCGTGGTACTCGACGCCGAAGAGGAGCGCTGAAATGCCGATTTACGAATACGCCCCCATCGCCGGCAGCTGTGATCACTGCAAGCATCATTTTGAAGTGCTGCAGCGCATGAGCGATCCCGAACTGAGCGTCTGTCCGCAATGCGGCCAGCCGTGCCGGCAAGTGATTTCCGCACCCAATGTATCCATCGGCGGTGGTCACATGCTGAAGGAAAAAAACGTCGCCGAGAAAGGCTTCACCCAGTATCGCCGCGTCGAAAAAGGCCGCTACGAAAAGACCGCCGGAAAAGGCCCCGACACCATCGGTTCGGATTGACGCCACCGCAACGAATTGGCCTGTGTGTGAGTGTGTTGTGCAAGGTTCAGTGGGCGCCGCTTATGTGTGAGCGGCTTATGTGTGAGCGGCTTATGTAGGAGCGGCTTCAGCCGCGAAGCTCTTCCCCAGCTTTCAGCTCCCAAGGCAAATCTTCGCGGCTTTTGTGGGAGCGGCTTCAGCCGCGAAGCTCTTGCCCAG
>JANMSL010000039.1:0-29525 GCA_031389245.1 Lysobacterales bacterium
GCTGGTAGCAAACACGCGGCGCGCACGCAACGCGTCCACGAAATTGGCGCGAGTAAGCGGCAAGGTATCGGCGATCAGCACCGCAGTACGGTTGGTCCAACTCGCGCCCCAGTTGGCGCAATGGTTGTCCTGATTGGTCGCCGGCGCCACATGAAAACCACTTTCCAGCATCTTCTTGTAGGCGCTTTCGTACAGGCTGCGGCCGGTTTCGGTTTCGGTCGTGTTATTGGAAAACGCCGAGGTGTTCTGCACTTCGGCCAACACCATCACCGCATCGCCGTCGGCGCTGTAGCCGAGCGCAGTGCCACCAACCAGAAACTGCGTTGATGAAGACGCATGATTGAATTGACCGATCAGATTCCTGGCCAGCATCGTCGCGTAGATTGCCGGATAGTCGCTCTTGGGCGTCAGCACATCGCCGATCAACTGGCCACTGCCATTCAATTCCCACGCGAACAATTCATTGGAATTGAAGATGTTCAGATGGCCGCCATTGTTGATGACGCCCCATTCCATGCCATACAACGCCAAGAATTCCGGGTGCGCGGTGTTGCTGTCGATGGCCGCGGTCAGCCCGGCCTGGTAGCGCGCGATCGCCACTGCCGGAATGGCCGAAGAATTGGTGTTCGACGAGCCATCGAAGTAATGGTTGTGCTCGGTCGCGGCTGAGTAATCCAGGCCATGAATGCGCGCGTAGTCAAATCCAGCGGCCGGACCAAACGCGCCGGTTTGCGCGCCCTGCGAACCGGAACATGTGGAGACATCGCCGCCGCCATCGGAATCGTTGCTTTGCGTATGCAGATTGCCCAGGTACACCGTGTACGGCAACGCGCCTGCGGGGGCAGCTGAGTTGCGGTTCTGTGCACCCACCGGCAAAGCGCGGAATGCGGGCATGGCGATCCTTGCGGGTGTGCCGACATGGATCTCCCATTCCTGCACGATCGCATCGGCAGCAGTTGCCAATGCTGTCGCCACGCGCTGATCGAGAGTACCGGCAATGGCGCGCATCGCCATCGGTTCGCCGGACATCGCCGTCATCCGGATCAGATAAAATCCTGGCGCCAATGCACGCTGATCGCCATCGCGCCCATCCCAAGGCACGGCCAACTCGACCGGCTGGCGAAACAGTCGCTCCTCGCCCGACCATTGTCGATGCAGGTGCTGGCCGTCATGCGAGCGCAGCTCCATCCGCCACGCCACGGTCGACGGATCGATCGCGTCGATGTAACTGAAGAACAGGCGGAACTCGCGCGCCTCATCAGCAGCGCCACGAAACGGCGCATGGATTGCCGCGTCAAACTCATGGTGGTCCGGACTGACCGCTACCACGGTACCTGCGCCAAGCGCCGACGCACACAGCAACAAGCGCAGAATCAATCGCACGGTATTCCCCCGATAACTACCCGCAGCACGCCATGCTGCGCAGCCAAGTCGATCATTGTAGGCAGAATTCATGACAGGGCGTAAGGACCGGACAAATGAGGACGGGATCAGCAAGGTTGCAACACCTCTAATCTGATCGCGACGCCATGTACTGCGCGTAAACTGGTGCCCGGCAAGCAAGAGAAGTGGCTGCACGGCTCCACTGATGAGCGCCCGCGGCGATGCGTTACACGCTCGTGATGCCGCTCGATCCGGGCCACAGCCGCTGCAGTATGCAAAAAATCACAAAGCGAAGGGAGCCGGAACGATGGTCATGGACATAGCCGAGGCAGTGCGCAAGGTCTGCCTTTCTTTGCCGGAATCGGAAGAGTTCGTCTCACATGGCTCGCCCAACTTCCGCGTGAAGAAAGGTAAAGTGTTCGCGATCTTTGCGGTCAATACCCATGGCGATGGTCGCATCGCACTATGGCTGAATGCGCCCGACGGGGCGCAGGCGCTGCATGTGCAGTCGCAACCCGTGCATTTCTTCGTGCCGCCCTATGTCGGACCGCGCGGCTGGTTGGGCGTCCAGCTCGACAAAGGATTGGGCTGGCAACGCATCGCCGAACTGGTGCGCGAGGCGTACCAGAACACCGCGCCATCGAAATTGCACGCGATGATCGGCAAGACCGTGCAGATGCAAGCTGCTATTGCTCCACTGGCAGCCGAGGTGTTCGACCCGATGCAGTCCGCCGCCGCGCAAAAGACGTTGCAGCGTTTTCGCGCACTGTGTCTGACCCTGCCGGAAACATCCGAGGCAATGCAATACGGCTATCCGGTCTGGCGCGCTGGCAAGAAGACGTTTGCGCTGATTTATTTCCTCGACAAGCGCCTCACTTTGGGTTTCTGGACCGGGGTCGAGATGCAGTCGATGCTGATCGAAGATCAGCGCTTTCGCATTCCCCCTTACATGGGCCACAACGGCTGGATCGCACTGGACGTCAGCAAACGTCGTGACTGGGACGAGATCCACGCGTTGTGCCTGCAGAGCTATCGGCATTTTGCTTTGAAGCGAATGCTGGCCGAACTCGGTGTTGCGTGATCGATGCACTGGAGCCGCAGTGCAGATGCATCGCCATCGCCAACATCGCGCGCGCTGCACGGAACTCAACCAAGCCAAGGGCGCGCACGCCCTTGGGTCGTTGCATCAACAAGTGCCGAATTGACTCGCCACTGATGCAGTCAGCTTGCTCGGCCCAGAAATTCTCTGATCAAGATCGGAGCCGCAACCGCCCCCTGAGTCAGGGGGCGAAAAATCGCAGGTTGACCAGCGACGCGGTTGAAAACGTCCAGCTCCGCCGTTGAAAACGGGCTTGTGGCAAGCAATAAGCTGGTGTGGCGAAGGCGACGTGGCAACTTATTCAGAGGTTCCCTAGCGACATTGTCCGTCGCCCAGGCGACCCAATGCCCGCGTCAGCACCTGGGTGCCGCTCTCACCACCGGTCTTCTGGTAGCTCAGCTCCAGTGTGTTGCAGTCAATGAACCGCTGCGTCACCCTGCCCCACGGCGAGCGCACGACATCTTGCGGACGGAAAGCGCTGCCGAAGCTGGCGCCATTGGTATTGACCAGGTCCACCGAGACCGTGCTATCGCTGGCAGCAAAACTCTGGCTGCCCACCAACCACTGCTGCGTACCCGCGCCATAGGTGTACCAGGTGAAGAACTCGATTGGCGTCTCACCGACGCGACCGAAGTCGACGAGCACCCCTTCACCCGAGCGACTGGTCGAGTAATAGGTGCCGCTCAATCCACCCTGCAGCAGATTGCATTGGCCCGCATCGAGACGACCGAGCACCCGCGTCAACGTCTGTGTGCCGGATTCACCGTTGGCTTGCTGGTAGCTGAGCGTCATGTTGTCGCAGTCGGGGAACGACAGCGCCACGCTGCCCCAGGGCGTACGCGCCACATCTTCGGGTCGGAAGGCACTGCCGAAACTGGCACCGCTGGTATTGATCAGATCCACCACCACGCTGGTGTCGGTGGCGGCGAAGGTGTTGCTGCCGACGAGCCACTGTTGCGTTCCAGTGCCATAGGTATACCAAGTGAAAAACACCACCGGCGTGCCGCCGACCTGACCGAAGTCGACCAGCACGCCTTCGCCCGAACGACTGGTCGAGTAATAGGTACCGCTCATCGCACCTTGCAGCGTTTTGCCACTGGCGACGCTGCAGGCCGATGCCTGCGGCACTACGGCGGTGAAGGGCGTATTGTTCAGTCCGGAGATCGTGATCGTGTTGATGTCCCAGCCGTACACGTTGGAAGCCGCATCGGTCGCAACACCAAAACGTAGACGAAAGTTCGCCTGGTTCGCATACGTCGTGCCGAGGTTGATCACACGGTCAATGAACAGCGGATATGCAGAGCTATTGCTCAGATAGGCACGTTGCCCGGCGAGCGGATTGCCACAGCAATCGGAGAGCGAAGAGGCCGAATAGCCGGCTGCTGTAGCGTCGATACTGGACCACGTGTTTCCGCCATCGATGCTGGCCTGGATCACGCCTCCGTCGTAGAAGGTGGCGGCGTCGGTCTCGAACGCGTGACGATGGTTCAGCGTGACGGTAAGCGGGCCGCCGCCAACCGACATGACCGGCGACTGGGTCCAGGTGACCGCCTCCGAATTTTGGTCGGAGCCGTGCCAAAACTGCACCGTACCTTCATTCCGCTGTGACCAGGTGCCGCTACCGGTGCCGACTGGTTGGCGAACACCGACCCAGCCTGATTGCCGTTCGGCGAATGTCTCGGTAGCCGAGGCGCGCGACGCCTCGTCGAAGTTGACAAACATTTTGACCGACCCGGCAACCCCGGGCGGCGAGTTGATGCCGGGCGCGTCTGGCGTAACCGTCACGGTGATTTGCGTGTTCGGGGCGACGCTCGAATTCAGTCGAACCGGAATATTTGCGGAAGCACTGCCGAACAGTGGCACAGCACCCAAGGCAAGACTGTTTCCGGATGGAAAGGTGAGCGCCGGATTGTTCGATGACAACGTCGCCGATGCCGAAGCGAGTGGAGCGAACCCGGTGTTGTCCAGGTTGACCCGGATCTGCGCCGTCTCACCTACATCCAATATCGCGTCGGCATCACAACCGCTGGGCACGCCGACGCTGGAGGAGGACACTGCAATATCAGAACCGGTCAGAGTGCTTTCAACTGTGCCGAGCAGTGTTTCGCTGTAGCGATCGGGGATAAATGCTCCGGCGCCCAAACCGCGTTTGGCGAAGCCAGCAGTAAACAGCGCAAAATCTGCGGTTTCACCACTGGCCAGAATGGTGGCGAGAATCGCGTCGCGGGCCTCGACCATGGTCGGCGACGCAGGCGTGAGCTTGAGTCCGCCGACCAGATAATCCTTCATCCGGTTCTGCGCCTGGAGGAAGCTCAGACGCGAGGTGTCATTCAACATGCCCACGTAGCTATCCCATAGCGCCGATGCCCAGATCTCACCCTGATTGTGCACTTCGGTGTTATCGGTGAACGCGCCCGATGGCAGCGTCGTGCCATCGACAATGTGTTGCAGGGTGAGCGGGTTTTTCGCCAATTGTGTGGAGTACGGAAAACGCCGCGACCCGAAGTAGCTCTGATTGTTGGCATAACCAGAAGCGCTGTAGGCGCCGCTGAACGCCACATTCGCCGGTTTAAGTTTGTCCTCTTCCTTGACGATTGCCAGCAACGCGACGAAGTCGCTCCAGCCTTCGCCAAGGCCTCCGGCATGCTCGGTGTCCAGTCCGGTTGCATCCAGCACCAGACGGCTGCTTAAATAATGCGCCCATTCATGGGCAACCGTGCCCCCGTCGATGGTGCTGTCTCGCAGCGGCGAAGAATCCCATAGACCCATTTGCATGCGCGGAGAGAATCCGTCGCTGGGCGTCGACATGTTGGCATTGTTGTCGATCGCGTAGTCCTGTGCCTCGGCGCGCATCCCATCACTGCCAAGTCCGCCACGACCGTAGTTGTCGACTTGGGCATTGCCGTCGGTCTCGGTGAAGCCATGGTCGTAGAACCAGTCGTGCAACCAGTTGGTCCAGTAGAAGAGCTGTACAGTCGCCGCGTACTTCTGCGTGATGTTGGCATCCGGCGCCAGGTTGGTGTTGTAGATAAAATCGAATGTAGCCGCGGATGTTGTTGTTGGTTGCAGGTCGCCCGCACTGAAGCCATCGGGCTCGACCAGATCGGCATAGGCATTGACATTGTTGCCGCTGGTGACGGTGGCACCCAAAGGCAGCCAACCGTCGGTTGCCGACTTGCTGAACGGTGCGTTGGCCAGGCTGCGCAGCTCCTGGGCAACAAATGGCACAACATTATTGGTCGGCAGGCCATCCGGATCGGGCGTGGCGTTTCGTCCTTCGGGGCTGGGATAGGGCAGGCGGTCGCTGCTGTTCTCGGCCCAGACGCGATAGCTGTAGGACTCGGCGTGGGCACTCTGGTTGATCCGGAACAGAACACTACCGTCGACTGCGGAGATCACGTGGCCATAGCCGTCAGTTGATTTTCCTGCGGCATCGGCGACGTGTGTCTCTACGTACCAGGCTGGCTGCAACCCAGATCGCGTTCGGAAGTACACGCGCTTCGCGCGCAGCTCACCTGCGACCCGCGCACCGCTCTTGCTGAGTTCCCTCGCGCTCAGCTGGAAATGCTGATACTCACCCTTGCGCGCGCCGGCTTGGAGGCGAGCTGCAATAGCGGAAGTGAAATCGTAGGCGCGAAGTGCTGCGGCGATGGCTTGCGGCGCGTTGAGCCTGAATTTGGGCAGCGCCTTGGCCGCGGCCACGCCGGTTTGCGGCAGCGGGCCGCGCATCGCGACCAGTCGTTGATTACCGTCCATCAACAGGGCGAGGTCTTCGCGAAAGATCGCAATACCATCGAGTCGGGCCTGGAACTGCACCAGCTTTGCGCCGCCGCGTTGATGGTCAATTTTTCGCAGTGTCAGTGTCTGAGCGGCATCTCCGGCATGCTTGGCGGCGCCTAGCAGCAGCGCCAGATGCGAGCGCGCCGCCGCCTCTGGACTTTCGGCCTTGGCCTTGGCGGCGGCAGGCAGATCCTGCTGAACCCAGGTAAATGCTGCGCGACCCAACACATCGATGCTCTGACGTACATCGGTGCGCTGACGTACCAACGTTGTCGTAGCCTTTTTTGGTTGAGCGTCAAGCGTGGATTGCTTGCTGCGGACGACATTGACGTCGAAGTTGCCGAGGTCTCGGGCGAGCACGGCGCCAGCGCTGGACAGCGCGGCAACGATAGCCACGGTTAACGCGGCGTTACGAATGATGGATTGCATGGGCACTTCCAGGATGAGAGTTCATTGCATTACGCGCGAAATGGCGGGCATAGCGCTCAAGCCAGTGTCGCGAATTGACGGTGAGTTGCAACCTTTTGCATCGGTGGCATGGGGCAGACGTATAGGCGGGGTTCAGCGGAAAATGCCGACATTCACTTGGCTTGTGGCCGGAATCGACTCGAGCAATCCGGCAGTGCACAGGCATTATGGAACAAATCCGCATCGGTTGCGGCCAGTGGCCAGCTCCACTTCCGCCAAACCGCTCAACTGCCCGCGATGGCTACCGCCTTACATCATCGGAATCACCAGTAATGATGCGTGCGCTTCGCTGGTAGGTCCAATACGACCAGGCCCAGTTGATCAGCACGCTGATGCGGTTGCGAAACCCGATCAAAAAGAAGATGTGCGCCACCAACCAGAACCACCACGCCAACATTCCGGAGAAACGCAGTCGGCCAAATTCAACCACGGCGGCCATGCGACCGATGGTGGCCAGGTTGCCGTAGTCGCGATAGCGGAAAGGATTGGCTACATTGCCATCGAGCCGGTCGCGGATCGCCCGCGCGACATGGTTACCCATTTGTTTGGCAGCCGGGGCTACCCCTGGCACCGGGCGGGCGCTGGCATCGCAGATACTGGCGAGATCTCCAGCGACGAAAATTTCGGCATGTCCCGGCACCGACAGGTCGGGGGCCACGATCACCCTGCCAGCGCGATCCAGTGGCACGCCGAGCTGACGACCCAACGGCGATGCGGCTACGCCCGCTGCCCACAACACGGTGCGGCTCTCGATGCGTGTTGCACCCAGTGAAACTCCTTCAGCGTCGATCGCCGTGACCGGCCGACCCGTATGCACGGTGACACCGAGTTGCTCGAGCTGGCGCTTGGCGCTGGCCGATAGCGCTTCGGGCATTGCCGCCAGCACGCGCGGACCCGCCTCCAGCAGATGGATCTGCGCGCTGCGCGGATCAGCATGGCGGAATTCGCGCGGCAAAGTGTGCTTGGCAATTTCGGCAAGCGTGCCTGCCAGCTCGACACCCGTGGGGCCAGCACCAATGACCACGAAGTTTAGCCATTCGGCGCGACGCACCGGATCGCTCTCGCGCTCAGCCGCTTCGAAGGCACACAATATTCGACGGCGCATCGCAAAGGCATCATCCAGTGTTTTCAGTCCTGGTGCGTGCACCGACCAATCGTCGTGCCCGAAATAGGAATGAGTTGCGCCGACGGCCACCACCAGATAGTCATAGCCGAGCACGCCACCATGGCAATGGACCAGGCGAGCGGCCGCGTCGATCTCACGCACTTCGTCCAAACGCACAGTGACATTGCGCTGCCCGCGCAAAATGTGACGCAGTGGTGCAGCGATATCCGGTGCCGACAATCCTGCCGTCGCGACCTGGTACAGCAGCGGCTGAAAAAGGTGGTGATTGGTGCGATCAACCAGCGTAACGCGCACCGGCGCCTGAGCCAGCGCGCGCGTTGCCCAGAGCCCGGCAAAACCGCCGCCGAGTATCAATACGTGGGGAAGTCCGTCGTTGCTCATGATGGCTAGGTTCTGTAGTCGAAAGGAGACATGGATTTCACCACGTTGCGCTAGAGCATGGACGCGGTGCGGACTGACTCGCACTCCGCGCCTCGATCCCGCGCTTGCAGCCCGCAGTAGACGGCTGCGCGACGGCGGCATTCAATCCCACCTGTGCCGGCAGCGACTACGTTTGCATTGCAAACCTCGAACGCTCACGTCGGTCGCGCCTTCAAAGCGCAACGAGCTGCGTTGCTGCCATCACCCGACCATGCCGCTGGCCGCTACGAGCGCAACCGCCGGAGAACCTCTGAACTATCGTTCGGTGCCTGGCCAGCCCCCTGAGTCAGGGGCGAAAAACCGCAGGTTGACCAGCTCCGCAGTTGAATACCAGGGCGTGGCAAACAATAAGCCGTACAGCTGAAGAAGAAGTGGTGACTTATTCAGACCTTTCCCGGGCACCATTGTTCACGCCGCCGCGGTCGCGCCACGCCCCGTTCACGATAAGCGCAGCGGTTGCTGCACAAGTCTGGAGGGCGCGATGAAGCCAAGCAGCGCCCCTTGGAAAAAATTGTCAAAGGAATCGCATTCGGGTTTGCGGCTATGTGACAGTGATATTTCGGACTGATGCGCCGGGGGCGTGGCATGACCTATAAAGTTGCTCTGTGCGGTTTGACTGCTCGCGATGAGCGGCTGATCGAGATTGTCATTTCCCGCGCACCCAATCCCAAGCATCTTTACACCGTTGGCCAAGCGGCGACGTTGGGCAAAGCGCATATCGCGGTCGTCGACGCGGCGTCTCTTCATGTCGAGAGCCAGCTCGTCAACTTGCGCACGCTCAACCCGTCGCTGATCGTCATATACGTCTCCGACCTGGGGCTGAGCGGCGAATCGCGTTATCGGATCGAGCGCCGTTCGCTGCTGTTGCATATTGGTCGCGTACTCGACTCCATAGTCGTGAACGAACTACTGACCGCAAGTAGCACAGGCGCAACAACGCCGCCCAAAGCCAATGCGGCCAACGCGCTTCAACCCAAATCAGCAATCTCACCCAACACTCTAGGCGGCAGGCTCGAGCGTCCGCACCTGCAGCCGCTTCGCGCACTCATTGTCGACGACAGCCTTGCCGTGCGCGAGCAACTGCGTTCGGCTCTGGACCGATCCGGCATCCTCAGCGACTCGGCCCAGGACGCCGTCAGTGCGATCGCACAACTCGCCGCGAACCGCTACGACCTGGTGTTTCTGGATGTAGTGATGCCTGGCAGCGACGGTTACGAAGTCTGTCGAAGTATCAAGAAGGACATCTACACGCGCGGCATCCCGGTGCTGATGCTGACCAGTCGTTCGTCGCCGTTTGATCGGGCACGCGGTGCGCTGGCCGGCTGCGATTCGTATTTGGTCAAGCCGATCACCTGGGAAACATTTTTCACCGCTGTAGACAAGGTGCTCAGCAAGCATTTCCGCAATGACCGCGCATTGCTCGGAGCGCGCGGTTACCGATCCGCGCTGATGAGCTGACGCTCGCGCCGCACATAACAACTGGAGTAGCACATGGGCAAAGTACTGATTGTTGATGATTCCCCGGCCGAGCTGGCCAATCTGCGCACGATCCTGACCGATGCCGGCTGGCACTCAGTAACCGCCAACAATGGTGGCGATGCGGTGACCAAAGCAGTGAGTGAGCGACCGAGCCTGATTTTCATGGACATCATCATGCCGGACATGGACGGCTACGAGGCTTGTCGCACGCTGCAGCAAAACCCGGAGACCAAGTCAATTCCTGTGGTCTTCGTTTCCAGCAAGAACCAGAAAGCCGACCATATGTGGGCCAAGATGCAGGGCGCGAAGGGACTCATCGGCAAGCCTTACAAAGCCAGCGAGATCCTGGATACGCTCAAGGCGTACGGTTGAAACGTCGATGAGCGAATTCAATGGCACGCACGACCCATCCGTTGCCGCCGCACTGCAGACGCGCATCGGATTTCGTGTGCATGAGCACCTTCCCTGGCTGGTGCTGCCGACCGGCATGCCGGCACAGCAGGCGCTCGACCCGGTACTGGCGCCGGTGCCAAACGTGGAGCCTTGGTTGCGCGGCGTACTCAACCTTCGAGGCAATCTGGTGCCGGTGTTCGACATCGGTCTATGGTTGGGGCTCGAAGCCCAGCCCGCGTCTGCGCCGATACTGGTTTTGGCGCCGGGACTCGAGGCGGTGGGGGTAACGTGCTGCGCCTCCCCCAGTCTGCTCGCCGTCGAAGCGGTGGGTTCAATGGTAGACGGCGGCCCGATGGCGACCTTGTCGGCCACGCAATTCGCTTCAGCGCATGGCCCGGTCTACGAATTCGACCCGCAATCCTGGTTACGCCGAGTCGGGCGCCATGTGCCCCGACGCGCAAACGCCACATAACACCCTGACCCTTTCGAACATTCTCAGCGCTGCAAACGGTTGTCACCAGATTGAGTTGCAACTCCCGCAGTTCTCGCTGCACCGAAAAGAACGGTTACTGCTCTTCATCCAAGGACAATGCCATGGCTGCCAAGACCAACTCACCCTTTGGGTCCATCCGCAATCGACTGCTGTTCGGAACCACGGCATTGGCGACGGTGCCACTGCTCGTCCTGGCTGGAGTGCTGGCATTCTTCGCCGCTCGCCAGTCGGCACAGTCGCTCGATGCGCGCGCCAACGATCAATTGCAATCGATCCGGGTCGGTAAGCAGGAAGAAGTCAAAGCGTACTTCGAAGGCGTGGCCGACAACCTGGCCATTGTTGCGCGCTCCATCGAAGTGCGAAGCGCATTGAGCGAGCTGCCTGCACATTTGCAGGCACTGCCCGCGACCTTGGCGGTGCCGCTCGATGAGGCACGAACCGTAGTTGCCGGCTACTACCGCAACCAGTTTGCAGTGGAATATTCCAAACGCAACGCGGGTGCCGCGATCGATATCGATGCCCTGGTCAGGGCGCAGTCGGACGCGACCATCGCGGCGCAATATCTGTACGTCGCCATCAACCCAAACCCACTTGGTGAGAAGGGAAAAATGGACGCGGCGAGCAGTGACGCTTCGCCCTACACCACCATGCATGCCGAGCTGCATCCGTTTGGACGCGCCGTGGTCGAGCGCTATGGTCTGTACGATTTCTTTCTGGTCGACCTGCAAGGCAACGTTGTCTATACCTATTTCAAGGAGCTCGACTACGCGTCCAATCTGCTTACCGGACCCTGGGCGAAGAGTGGCTTGGCCCAAGCCTATGTCGACGCCGCCGGTGGCAGCGCGACCAGCGCCAAGGCGGGTGAAGTTCGCCTGACCGACTATGCGCCTTATGTTCCTTCCTACGACGACCAGGCTGCGTTCGTCAGTACGCCGGTGTATGACGGCATCAAGCAGATCGGTGTCTTCATAGTGCAACTGCCGATCGATCGGGTGAACGCGATCATGACTTTCGGTGGCAACTGGAAAGAGGTCGGCCTGGGTGAATCCGGCGAGGTCTATCTGGTCGGCGCCGACAAGACACCGCGTTCGGTCTCGCGCTTTATGCGGGAAGACCCTGCCGCGTTTGTGCAGATGATGAAAGGCTTGGGCGTATCCGACGATGCGCTTGGTCGGATGAAATCGCGCGCGTCCAATATTGGACTGATGAGCGTCGACACGCGCGCAACCCAGGACGCCTTTGCCGGTAAGTCCGGGGTCTCGATCTATCCCGACTATCGCGGCGTTGCAGTGTTGGGCGCGTACTCACCGATGGCCGTGTTGAATCAGAACTGGGCCATTCTTTCGGAGATCGATCAGGCGGAAGCCAATGCCCCGGTCGCGGAACTGCGCAAACAGATCGGCGTGGTCGCTTTGATTGTCTTGCTGTCGATGGCCACGATTGCGATCTTCATCGCCTTGCGTCTCGCCCGTTCGATCAACAATCCGTTGGCGCACTTTTCTGCTGTAGTCGATAGAGTCGCCAAGGGTGACAACGAGGCACGCGTCAAACTGCCAGCGACTGACGAGATCGGCCAGCTCGGTGTGGCGTTCGATCACATGCTTGACGAACGCATCGCGACCCAGCGCCGCATCGAGAAAGAAAACGATCAGCTGAACAATTCGGTAGTGGACATCATGACCTCGGTGGCCGAACTTGCGCAACGCAACCTCAATGTGAAAGTGCCGGTATCTGCGGACGTGACCGGCGCCGTCTCCGACGCCATCAACATGATGACGCGCTCTACCGCGGGAGCACTAAGCCGGGTAAGGCAGATTTCGAACACCGTGTCGTCGGCCTCGGAGAATGTACGCCAGCGCTCCGATCAAGTGCACGGAGTGGCGTCGGCCGCCGCCAACCAGGCCTCCGCCGCGTCGGCGGAATTGCAGCAGACCGCCATGGCGCTGCGCGAGATGGGTGAACAGGCACGCGAAGCCAACCAATTTGCCGAGCGTGCGATCAAGACAACGGGCGACGCGTTGGAAATCGTACGCGCCACAGTCAGCGGCATTTCCGAATCGCGCGACCAGATCCGTGAAACGGAAAAACGGGTCAAGCGGCTCGGCGAGCGTTCGCAGGAAATCACTGCGGTGGTCAACATCATCGGGCAGATTGCTGAGCGCACTTCGGTGTTGGCACTGAATGCTTCGATGCAGGCAGTAGCGGCAGGCGATGCTGGTCGCGGGTTCGCGGTGGTGGCCGATGAGGTGAAGCGCCTGGCAGAAAATGCACGACAGGCTACTCAGCAAATCTCTTCGCTGGTCCACGCAATTCAGGCGGATACCAGCGAAACCATCCAAGCCATGAACGGCACGATCGCGCAAGTCGTCGACATTTCCAAACTCGCCGACCAAGCGGGTGGCCAGATGAACGATACCCGCGCGGCTACCGAGTTGTTGGCGACTGCGGTGCGCAGCATTGCCAGCACTACGCGGACGCAAAGCAAGGCCTCGGAAACATTGCTGACGCGCGCCAATGAGCTATTGCAGAGTTCGCAACAAACTTTGGCGCAGCTGGATGCTCAGCGCAAGGACACGGAGACGCTGGCAGCTTCCGCGCAAGAGCTGGTGACTACTGTCAGCGAATTCCGTCTGCCGGGCTGATGGTTGCAGCGACCACCGAGAACGCCATGTCGACCCTCAACCCTACCTCGCCATCCGACGCGCTGCTGCTGTTGCAAGCTCTGCTTGACGGCCTGTTGCAGTGGCTGGCGCCGGACCAGCAGGAAGGCCGCGATCCGGCCAATCTCGATCCATTGCTGGACGAGGCCTTGCAACAGGCTGGCAACGCCAGTCTCTATGGTGTATCGGCGTTATTGCGCATCTGGTCTTCGGCGATGACGCAACGCGCGCGCGAGCAATCGATACTGAGTGAGTCGGAGAAGGCGCAGCTGCACGACTGGTTCTCGGGCTTGCAGCACTACTGCCTGGGCCAGTTGGATCAGCACGGGCAACGCGGACTGCTTGCGCAACTCGCGACGATGCCCAATCTGGCTGCGCTGCCGCCGCGGCTGCACGCCTACTTGTGCGATCGACTCGAGGAAACCCGCCCCCACATTCAGGCGCTATTGGCTGAGTCATTGCTTCCGGCTGCGGCGTTGGGCACCGACCTCGCGCTGCCATTGCAAGAGACCGCACTGCAGCACGATGACTACGTCGATGAAACGCTTGAGGACCGATGGGTCGATGTCGGTGCGCAGCGTCCTGCGCTCGTCCATGCTGCCATCGAGACAGGCGAGCCCGAGGTCCTGCTTCGAGTTGCAGCAACTGAAGATTCGCTTGCCGTGCATGCCGATGCCTGGGTTATTGCAGCATCTCCGGGAGAAATCGGAGACTTCGAGGATTCAGGATTCGCAGTCGCAATGACAGACACCGTCATTCCGACGCAGGACAACTTGACGTTGGATACGGTCGAGCCATTCGGCACGATCTGGATCAGTCCGGAAGAATTGCAGCTGGCAATGGATGCGGTAGGCAATCAGATTCTTCCATCGATTCGCGCGCTGGCCGATGCGCTCGATCAGGACACGTGCAGCGCTGCGGTGGCCGAGCTGGAGTTCAACTTGGGCCTGGTCGGCAACGCCTTGGAGATGCTCGGTACGCCGGCACTGTCGCGTGGCGTCCTCGCAATGCAAACCAGTGTTGCCGGGAGCATGCCCCCGCAAGCGGACGATCTGGACAACTGGGCGGCGGCGTTGGCGGCGTTCCTGGCCGATCCGAACGATGAGAACGCCGAATTGCTGACAGTGTTCAGCGCCGTCGCGGCGGAGCTTGATAGCGACTGGGCCCTGCTCCTTCAGCACGAGGCAGCCCGAATCCGCATTGGCCTCGATCCGCGGCTGCTGGCGCTCCGAAAAACCACGGCCACGCCTGCCGATGTCATCCTGCACGTTGCTTCCGATGTGTTGCCCAACGTGCTCGAAGGTATGTTGCGTGAGTTACCCGGTAATGCCGAACGTCTAGGCAATGCCGTGCGTCGCTTGATCGCAACCGGCGACACCACGCCGATCGAAGAGGCGCGTCGCGTCGCGCATACGCTCAAGGGCGATGCCAATACGGTGGGTGTCTTCGGCCTGGCAAATCTTTCACACACCTTGGAAGATCTGCTGACCGAGCTGTACAAGCATCCGCAACGGCTGGAGCCGGCGCTTTGCGCCGTGCTCGACCAGACCGCGGACTGCGTCGAGGAAATCGCCGACCATCTGTTGGGCCGCGGACCAAGCCCGGACAATGTACGGGCGATTTATCAGTCCCTGCTCGATTGGAGTGGTGCGGTCGTCGGCCACGCGCAACCGCCCACGGCCCTCGATATGGATCAATCCGGACTGCACGTTGACACCACGTCAGCTCCGCTGGCCGAGACAGCACCCGTCGAAACCGTGCCGACCGTTATCAAACAATCGCCTTCGGCAATGCTGGAACCGGTCGACGCGCAACACACCCGTACCGCAACCCTGACGGTCGCGGCCAGCCTGCTTGACGAGTTGCAGCGTCTTGCCGGCGAAACGCTGGTGATGGCGCGGCAGATCGATCAGCGCCTGACGTTGCTGGAGAACATGCACCGCGATCAAGTGGCCGAGGTGCGCAATTCCTCGGGCTTGCTCGGCAAACTGGATGACCTTATTTCTTTGCGTGGTGCGGCGCTGCAATCCACCGCGCTGCGCGGCGGCAGCGAAATCGACCCGCTCGAACTTGATCAATACAACGAGCTGCACGTGGTGTCGCGACGTCTGCTCGAGTCCAATGCCGACAACAACGAATATCAGCAACGCCTCGACGCCTTGCTGATCGAGCTCGACGAACTGCGCAATCAGCAGGAGACGGTCAATGCCGATCTGCAGCGCACGGTGCAGCGAGCCCGCACCGTGCCGTTCGATCAAATCAGCGGTCGTTTGCAGCGTATCGTTCGGCAAACCGCACGCCAACTCGAACGCCAAGTCGAGCTGCAACTGATCGGCGCGAACACCTTGCTCGATGCCGAGCTGCTGGATCGCATCGTCGAACCGTTGGGACACTTGTTGCGCAATGCCATAGATCACGGCCTTGAGGATTCCGATACGCGTCGCACTGCCGGCAAACCCGAAATCGGGTTGATCCAGGTATCGGTGTCGACGGTGGCCGACTCGATCGAGATTCGTGTCGAAGACAATGGGCGTGGTCTGGATTACGCAGGCATTCGCAGCAAGGCGCTGGCACTGGGCGTATTGGCGCATGATCGCGAAGTCAGCGAAGTGGAACTGACGCGGCTGATTCTGACGCCCGGATTCACCACCCGTCGGGAGGCCACACAAATCTCCGGCCGCGGCATTGGCATGGATGTGGTCAATCAACGCGTCATCGACCTGCGCGGCCAACTGCAACTGGCCAGCGTCCATGGTCGCGGACTGTCGGTGATCATGCGCCTGCCCGTCAGCCAGACCATGGCCAACGTCATCATCGCCTTCGGCCACGACCTGATTCTGGGCGCTGTCGCCGGCTCGGTGGAGCGCGTACACAGTTTCTCCGCAAACGAACTGATCTACTCCGCCGACGGCCAGATCAGCCTGATGATCGATGATGAGCGCGTGCCGGTTTATCCCATCGAAACCCTTTATGACCGCCACGAGGGGCGGCTCAGCCTGCCGACCGCGAGTGGCCTCGGTCTGGTTGTTCGCAGCGCGCGCGGCAGGCGTGTTTTGATCAGCGTGAGCAGCATCGGCGAGGTGAGCAACGTCATTGTCAAACCAATCAGTCCGCTGTTGCCGCCAGTGCCTTCGGTACGCGGCATGACCCTGCTCGGCGACGGTCGGCTTGCAGCGGTGATCGACATGAGCACGTTGATCGATGTCCTCGATGCCGAAGCACAGGGATTGCGTTTGGGCGCCGTATCAAGCGAGCAGACGCCACTACCGCGTGTTGTCGTCGCCGACGACTCACTCAGCGTGCGTCGCGCGTTGGCGGAACTGATGAAAGACGCCGGTTTCGAAGTTGCTACCGCACGCGACGGACTGGAGGCGCTGGAGCTGGTCAACTCGGTGGCGCCGGCGCTGGTGATTCTCGACCTGGAAATGCCCAAACTCAATGGTCTGGAGGTCACTCGATTCATGCGTAGCCGAGCGCAGACGCGGCACGTGCCAGTCGTTATGATTACCTCCCGCGCCAGTGAAAAGTACCGTACACAGGCAGAGGAAGCGGGTGTCACCTTGATGCTCGGCAAGCCTTTCGCCGAAGACGAGCTGATCATGAGCGTGCGCAAGCTGATGGCCGTCAGTACGGATCCAGTCAAGGCAATGCAGATGTCCCTGGAGAACTCATGAAACGCAGTTCTATGGAGGGCGACGTGCCCATCGTGCTGATCGTCGACGACGATCCCGAATCGCTGTTGCTGGTCAGCACCATGGTCGAATATATCGGCTACCGGCCTGTCACAGCTTCCACCTTTGACGAGGCCCGCGAACTTCTCGAGCAACGCCCGGCCGCGCTGGTGCTCGACATGGTTATGCCGGAGCAGACCTCCGATCGCATCGCCACCTTGCTGCATGAGACCAGCAACACCTTGCCAGTGGTGTTTATGAGTGCGGCCATGCAGGGCCGACTCGGCGCCCAGGCCGCCAACTACGTCCGCCTGGGCGTCAACGTGGTATCCACACTGGCCAAACCGTTCTGGATCGATGTCTTGGTAAATGCTTTGGAGCACGCCATACCTGATGCACCGGCCGGCGCTATTGCTGCTTCGTAAAAGCGCGGTCTTGCATTACCAGGCATTCATCCGATTGCGGTCGCCCATGTTTCGCGCCGGCGGGTGAGTTGGGCGCAGGAACGCAGGATGCGTCGAACGCAGTGAACCGCATCGCTCGCGGCTGTCGCCATAATCGTTCGATGGCCAGTGATGCGCTGCGCTGCGTTCACCAAATCCTACGTGCGCGTGCTTAAGCAACCGCAGTGCAACTGAGCGGGCGCGTCACCCGCACCAGGCGATAACCGTGCTGATAAACGCCCTCGAGCTTCCAGCCGCTGTCACCGTTCAGGCCCAAGGATTTACGCACCCTGCTGACATAGGTGTCGACGCTTCGGGTGGTCGAGTCGGCACCCAGGTTCCAGATGTCGGTCAGCAACATCTGCCGACTGACGATGCGATCCGCGCGTTGAAAAAAATAGGCGAGCAAGTCGAACTCACGTTCGGTCACATGAACCGGAGCGCCATGCAAACGCAGCTCACGCGTGCGCGCATCGAATTCAAAAGGGTGCGTGTCGCCAAGGCCGGCAGCACCGTTGGCTTGACTGCGGCGGTAGGCAGCGTGAACCCGGGCAATCAACTCGGCGGGGCGTGGTGGCTTGACGATATAGTCGTCAGCTCCGCACTGCAGCCCGTAGACGACATCGCGCTCGTCGCCGTTTGCGGACAGCAGGATGATCGGCAGTGAGTGGGTCGGTTGATTGCGCAGGCAGCGCAGCAATTCGATTCCGCTCACGCCGGGCAGGTTCCAATCGAGCAGCAGTACGTCGATCGATTCGGTGCCGTAGCGGCGGCGGAACTCCGGCACGTTGGCGAACAATAGCGCACGCATGCCAGCAGCCTGCAGCATCGCCGCAAAGAGTTCGGCCTGGACTTCATCGTCCTCTACGATTCCGACAACGATCCCGGACGGCATCAGCGCTCCATTGCCTCGATTACTAAACGCCCTTTCAATGGCGATCGTTGGCTAGCGGTTGGACGCACAACGGCCGGACCGGTATCAGCCGGTCCCGTGCTGTGCGACGCAGCCCACATCAAAGTTGCTTCCGGCGCATGAGTGAATGGAGCATATTCAGATTGCCTACGAGGTAACGGAAGTTGCAAGCCTGACCTCAAAACCGGTGCGCGAGCCGCGTATCACTACCAACGATTGCCGAGCCATCGGCGTGGCATGGCGATGGCACGGATACTGCTCCAACAGGTACTGCCACTTTCGCGACCATGCCGAATTCGCCCAGGATCGTAGCGCAGTTGGCCGGCGGTATTCGATGGCAGCCAGCGCTGTCCGCGATCGATGGTTGTACTCGGTTTGCCGGAGAGGTTAACGGAACCAGACGCATGCGTACAACGCCCGGCCGAACCCGCGCGGCTGCAGCTGGCGGCGGATGGTGGTACAGCGACAGCGGTTAAACGCGCTGATAGCGGCCAAATTCGATACGCAGTGGAGGTCCGACACTCGACTTGTCCGACCGAATCGAAAACCGCCCGAGCCGCACCTCGGTGCCTGTTTGAATCACCGGTCCGGGCCGGGATGCTGGCGACTTTCGCCACCCGTTTCAGACCTGGTGCTGCGGCAATCGCTTGCCCACAACCTGCCTGTGGCGACGAGCTTTCCGCGCTGTCGCCCGATCCTCAAGGTGCAACGACCAGCTCCGGCAAAACGCGATCACGCAACCATAAAAGAGGTTCAAGCGCGTCGGGTCGATTGAATCGGGTGCCCGAAAACACTGCGATCGCGTGCTGTTCCGGAAACAACACCAGGAAATTGCCGCCATTGCCCCAAGCCATCCAGACCCGTCCTGGCGACAGCCGCGCGCTTCGAATTCGATCGATCCACCACAGATAGCCATACTGCTGGGGACGGTCCGGAATATCGCTGTGCACCGCTGTCATCGCATCGATCCAGGAGCGCGACAGCAGCTGTTTGCCCGCGTGGTGTCCACCATTGAGAACGAGCAATCCGATCTTCGCCAGATCGCGCGGATGAATGCGCAAGTGCCCACCGCTGTCGATATCCGCGCCACGATTCCATGTCGCCCAGCGCGCTTGGCGTATGCCCAGCGGCCCAAACAGCTCACGCTCGGCAAACGCACTGACTGGCAGGTGGGTGGCATGCGCCAGAATGCGCCCGAGCGCAATCACATTTCCGGTGCAGTAGGAGAATCGATCTCCGGGTGGTCGTTGTACTGGTGCAGACGCCCAGAAGCGAATCCAGTCACGGGTCCGGTACATCAGGTCTTCATGGCCCACGGACCGAGGGTTCCAGTCGTCGCAGTCCAAGCCACTGCGCATCGTCAGCAAGTCGCGCAGGGTGATCGCCGCCTTGGCCGGATGAGTGCCCAGTTCCGTGGCGTATTCCGGCAACAATTCGATCACGCGCTGATCCACGGACTTCAAATAGCCCTGGTCCAGCGCGATGCCAACGAGAATGGCAGTGATCGATTTGGTCGCGGAACGAATGTCGGGTGGCTTGCGCTGGAACGAGTCGGGGAATACCTGCTGTACCGCTTCGCCGTCGCGCAGCAACACAAAGGCCTGAATGCGAGAATGGCGCCCCGCGTCGATCTCGCTGCCCAGCCGCGCGATATCGGACGCCGCGGTCGTGGAAATCCCGATCACACAGAGCAAACACAGGCAAATCAGTTGGCGCAGCATACAGATTCACCCGAGCGTAAAAATGGGGATGCCACTATGCCGCGAAGGGATTGAACACGAGCTGAGAGGCGTTCGATCGGTCCGCAGCACACGAGGTGCACGCAGCAATGCACTTGAACATCGCGCTGCCCGGTCGAGTGCACGTAGTGACGGCACCCTCGCCTGAACTGCACCAGCGATGGCGCCTCAGGACTCGCTTTGCTGCCGCGGCGGTGGTGGCGGCACGCTGACGCGCCCGCTGACACGGGCCTCACCGAGCGGATCGCGGTGGGTCATCTGGCTGATTTCCTCGTTGAGCCGCAGGTAGCGTCTCTCGGCACAAATCATCGCCAGGTTTTCGATCAGACGACGGGCATCGCGACGGTCTGACCAGCGCACGCTGAGTTGCACATGACCGGCTTCTGTCGAGGGCAGCTGCGCCATCGTGTGGAAGTCGGATAGTCGCAGCTGAATATTTGGCCTCAGCCAAAACCATCCCGCGCTGTAGCGGGCGTCGACCAACGTGTCGAGGGGAAACTCGATCTCTCTGGGCTGCGAACGCAGCAGGCCAAATACGCTGTCTGCAGTCTGATACTGCAACAGCAAGCGGCGCCCGTCGAAGTGCAGCATGCCCCGCATCTCGCCAAAGCCACCGTGGGTTTCACACTTGACCGGGACCGAGTACATCGCGCCGCCATTGTTTGTCCGTTGCGCTGAATAGTATCAGCGCAATCCGCGCGGGTCCCATGACAGTCATCACCTCGGGCGCGGAGTGATGTATTCAGGTTGCGCGTTGCGCCGCCGCCTTTGCGCCAATTCCTCAGTCGAATGCGTAGCGCGCAATCAGCTGAAAAACCGCGCCAGCCTGTTCGCTCTCCAACTCGAACTCGTCAAAATCGCGATCGATCTGGTCCGCCGCCGTGTCGAACTTGTTGAAGAATTCGTTCTTGCGCGCGTTGAGCAGATTCGATCCGGTCAGACGCACCGCCAATTGCTCGCCAAAACGCTTTTCGACGAATATTTCCAGGTCGGCGCCATAGCTGGTGCCCACTTCTTCAGCCAACAGTCGCGCGAAGGCATCGCCCTGGCGTCTATAGCTGGCACCAAATGCCGCGCCCCATTCTTTGAAGTCATGAATAAAGCCGATGTTCGAGACATAGCGCGCCTGATCGTTGAAGCGGCGCGATCCGAACTCATCGTTCACCGAACTGTCCAGCCAGGAATAGTTGACGAAAAGACCGGTGTCCGGCATGCCGATGGCGCTCAGCGGAGTTGATAGATCGAACTCGAAACCATAGACCTCGCCATCGCCCACATTGGCCGCAGTGTAGACAAAGCTGTCCGGATCGAACTCGGGATAGCCCGGTGTGACCGGTGTTGCGCCCGGGTTTTCGTCGAGAAACTCCTCGACATCGTCTTCGTAGTCGCCGATCGCCGTAGCGCTCGGGGTGCCGGTGTTGATGACCTCGATCAGGTCACTGACGTCGCGGTAGAAGACGTTGAATCCGACGATGCCCTGGGTACCGAGCCGGCGCTCAAATCCGAGGTCAACGCCCCAGGCCAATTCTGGTTCGAGCAGCGGATTGCCAATGAAGTCGTTGTCACCGAACTCCTCTTCCAGCAATAGCGGCAGCACCTGGTTGAAGTTTGGGCGGCGTACGGTGCGGCCCACAGACAGATTGATGCGATTCAAATCGCTCAGGTCCCACTTGATATGTGCCGAGGGCAGCAGCGCGGAATAATCGTTGTTGTCGATCGCGTCGTCGGTGCTGATGTCGGACTCAGTATTTTCGTAGCGCAGACCGGTCTCCCAGGACAGGGCGTCGCCACGCCCGGAGAACATCAGGTAAGGATCAACGCGGCGCTCTTCGATCCGACTTGCGACACGATCGAAGTCTGCGTACGGGGGCAGCGCAGCGCCCTCAACATCTACATCCACTTCGCTGACCCGCAACACTGTCTCGCGGTCCTTTTCGGTGTAGTCCAGACCGAATTCAAGCGTATTGGCGCCAGCAAAATCGCGCTCATGTGACAAGGTAAAGCTGCGCTCGCTATCGTTCTGGTCGGTGAGTGTGCGCGTGCCTTCGCGCTCGTCGAAGGACGGCGGAGTGTCGTCGTCGTCGAATGCGCTCTCTTCTTCGGTGTCGAAGCGGGTGTCATCGAACTTGGCAAATCCGAGATCCACTTGGGTGCGTCCGCCCCACATATCGAAGTTGTAAGCGGCGCCGAGCGCCTGATTATCCTGATCGATATCGACGATCTGCTCGTTGATCGAGAGTAGATGATCGCGGCCGGTGTTGGTTGGATCGTTGTACTCGAGCGAGTTTTCGGTTTCGGTGCGGTCGGTGCGTACATAGAAACCGGTCAGTGACAGTTCGCCCGGTCCGACTTCGGCGTTGTAAGACAGATTGAACGAGTAATCCGTGCCGTCGCGTGTGTCGGTCTGGTTTTCGGCGTCGACGAAATCGCCTGCCGGTTGCTCGAACCGATCGCTGCGCTTGAGCTTGGGGTTATGTCGACCTTGCACGTTGAAGCCGGCGAGCAGACGACCATCGCCAAGTGCGCTGCTGGCAACGCCACCATAGGTCCCCTTGAACTCGCCGTCGTCAAAACGCATAGCGCCAGCGCGCAGGTACTTGCCATCAAAAGCATAGGCATCGCGCAACACGATATTGAGTGCGCCTGCCATGGCGTCGCCGGAACGGTTGGCGCTCGGGCTGCGCACGATCTCGATACGCTCAACCAGTTCGGCCGGAATTCTGTCAACGAAGAACGAACGGTCAGCGCCTGCGCCGGGTACTTTTTTACCGTTGATCAAAATCTGGGTATAGCCAGGGTCGAGTCCGCGCAGGCGGGCACCGTCGTATTCCAATACGTCGGATACAAACGCGACGCTGGGCACGCGCTTGAGCATGTCGCCCACTGTCAGCGGCTCGAAACGTTGGAAATATTCCAGGTCATAGGACAGCGTGGGTGCGATGTCCGCGGTGCGATCACGATAGACGATCTCGCCTTGCACGACGATGGTTTCCAGCGATTTTCGTTCTGACTCGCTGCTGTCGCCTGCGGCTTCCACACCATTCGATTGCTGTGCGATTGCGCTGTCGCCAGCGACGATCAACATCGATCCGGCCAAGATGCGCGAAACGCTGAGGGCGATTAAATTCTTGTTCATTGCGACGAGAACCCGGAAGTGGAACACCAGCGTTCTACAGCAGCAATATTGCCAATGGATTACGACCGAATTGTTGCGCATGAAAAATGGCGTGGTGCCGCGATGTCTACTGGCGCAGGTTGCAAAGGCCACGCCGCCGATGCGTAGACCGGATCGGACAATTGCGACATTCCCGATGATCGTCATCACCGTCCATTGCAGATCGTGTATAAGCTCGCCTTCCAATTTTCATCCTCGCTTCGGTCCTGGAGATATTGCATGCACCTTCGCCTGCTGGTTGTTTGCGTCGCCTTGTTGTTGAACGCCTGCGCTGCCGCGCCGGACCAGCCGGAACCTGACGAAGCACGCCCCGAACCGCTGTTGAGCGCTTCCGGAGTAGAGCATGCAGTGGTGCACGAGGCTTTCATCACGGCGCGAACGCCCGACGAAAATGTCGACTCGCCAGCGTCGTGGATCGCGGCTGACGGCAAGGTATGGTTGTTCGCAACGTCCAAGGCGAACGGTAGGTTGTTGATGTACGACGGTGACAGCGGCGCCGACTTGCGCCAGGTCGGCACTGCCGGTGAAGCTCCAGGTCAGTTCCTGCGCCCCAATGGCATATTCGTGTTCAACGACTTGCTGTTCATCGTTGAGCGCGATAACCACCGAGTGCAGATCCTGAGCTTGCCGGAACTCGAATCGCTGGGGAGTTTTGGCCAGTCTGACTTGCTGCAACCTTACGGGCTGTGGGTGCGCGGGCTGGCCAGCGGTGAGATCGAAATCGTGGTCACGGATGCCTACATGGCAGGCGAGTATTCCAACGGTGACGATATCGCACCGCCGCTGCCGGAACTGGGTAAGCGGATGAAGCGCTTTGCAGTCGCAGTGTACGGCGACCGGATCAGCGCGCGTCTGGTCGAGAGCTTTGGCGACACCAGCAGTGAAGGCGCGATCCGCATTCCAGAATCACTTTGGGGCGACGTTGCCAACGACCGACTGTTGATTGCCGAAGAAGACACGCGCACTGGCACCGCTGTGCGTGAATACAACCTGGCCGGAAAGTATCGCGGCCGCACCATCGGTACCGATCTGTTCAAGGCGCAGGCTGAAGGCATCACGTTGTGGAGCTGCGGCGACGGCTCGGGTTACTGGATCACCACCGATCAATACCTGGACCGCAGTCTGTTCCACGTGTTCGACCGCCAGAGCCTGCAGCACCTCGGCGCGTTCGCAGGCACGACGGTAGCCAACACCGATGGTATTTGGCTACACGCCACCGCGACAGCGCGATTCCCGAACGGGGTATTTTACGCGGTGCATGACGATATGGCCGTCGGTGCGTTCGACTGGGGTGCGATCGCCAAGGCGCTATCGTTGCGCACGACCTGCGGCGGCTGATGCTTGGGGGCGGTCGCAATCGCTGAGACGAGTCGCCACTGAAATGCAGGTGCCGATCAACTCGGCGCTGCTTTCAGTCCATCCTCAGACTGACTTGACCCGCGTCTTCAAGACGCGGGTTTTTTTTGGGTCGTCGCCAGCCCCCCGTCCGCTGCACGCGATCAGTGCCGGCAAAAACGGCTAAGGCGCAGGCACCACCGGTTTCACCGCATAGATCGTGGTCGTGCCGCTGACCGCGTTGCCCACGATCAACAGTGAGTCCGTGGTCGGTGACGCGCTGATCGGCACGAAGATCATCTGCGCGGGGCCCAGATCGCCTACGGCGGGGTTGGTATCGGGCGCGCCATCGGCATTGCCATCGGGATTGGATGCGGTAACGGTGAAATCGCGCTCAGTCTTGTATTCGAGGAAGCGGGCGCTGCGCAGCGTGCGGTCCATTGCGTAGACCATGATGCCGCCGACTTCAGACAGCCCGATAAAGGCAAATGCCGCGCCATCGATCTGGCCAATCGCTGCCCCTCTGGGCGCCGGGCCCTGATCGTCCGAGCGGGTGTCGCCGGTGCCATTGGCATCGGCCGCAGAATTGAAATTGGTGCCCAGGCGTTCCAGCGTGATGCGTTCGAAATCATTGCCGCTGTCAAAGATCGGAAATCCGGTGGTGCGAACAATCGAGAACGAGCGCGCGCCAAAGGTGAAGATCGTTTCCAGATCGGCATCTTGCGGCACGGTGCTGGCACCGGTACCCGTGGCTGGAGCGTTGCCTTCCGCTGCCGAAACAATCAATCGTCCCAGATTCGCGTTCTGTTGCAACTCGGCAGCAGTGGGAAACACTACCGGATCAAGCAGCAGCGTCGCCGCACGCGTGGTCTCGTCGAAACCGGGCAGCATGCGCGGGGCGCCGGTATTCGCAGTGAGCAGCAACACCTCGTCGGTATTGCGGAAGGCCACCAGCGTGCCCGGCTGACGGAAACCTCGGACCGGACGCGGGGTGATCGCATCGACTGCATCCTGGTCGCTGGCGTCCATGCCGCTGGTACTGGTGTTGAAGTCTTTGGAACCCAGGCCAACGATGGTTTCGATGCGCGCTGGGGCCAACGCAACGGTCGCGATCGCGTTGTTTTGCTGCAGACTGATGTAGGCGCGCGCGTTGACCGCGGTGGTGACCGACCCTGGGTCGAAATCCTGCGCGCGGGTGGCGCCACTGCGATTGGTGAAGCGCACATCGGGCTGAATCTCGGCCTCACGCGAGGTGGCCGGGATCGGCGTGATCCCGGACAAATTGAATGCGCGGAAATCGAGTACGCTGATCGCTGGCGGTGCGGTCGTGGCAGGTGCAACCGGTGTCGGAGTCAGATCGACCACGCTGATCGAACCCTCGGGATCGACACTGTAGTCGGGTGCCGGGGTACCTTTATCGGCGGTGATGACGAAGCGCCCATCCTGACTGAAGGACACCGCCTCGGGCCCGACGCCAGTCTGCAACACCGTCACCCGGCTGCGGTCGGCCGCTTTGTAGATGACCACGGCGCCATTGTCGGCGCGGCCCGCGCCCAACACGGTGACGGCAATGCGATCGCGATCCATCGTTGCATCAACGTCGTCATATGCGGCCACAGCGGCGACCGCGCCCATGGCTCGACCCAGCACACTGGCAGCGTCAGCGCTGGCGTCGATTTGTGCAGTCATCTGCGGCGTCGACGGATTGGTCAGACTCACAACTTCGACGCGATTGCTGTGGCGGTTAGCGATCAGTGCCGTGCGATTGCCGCCGTAATAGGCGACCGACGCAGCGGCACCGACGCCAAACTGGCCGCTGCTGTAACGACTGAGTCGCAACAGGGTGACGGCACTGGGCGGGTTTTGCTCCGGCGGAGTGGTGTTGCTATTGCTGCTGCCACTACAGGCAACGACAGCGGCGCTGAGTGCAAACACCAGAGAACGCAGAACCAAGGACATAGACGACTCCATGAATTACCCGATAGCTTGTCGCAGCAAACTGCGAGACGCAATTGCCGGACGCGAAAGGACGACATGGTAATCGATCGTCCCGGCATCCACACTTGTATGGTGTGCATCCGACCACATCTCCCGTTCAGGAAGCAGCGGCACAGCGCGCGACCTTGATCCGGTTCGGTCAAGTAGCAACGCCTGGCTGGTTTGTGTTGACTGCCCAACACGCGCCTGAGGCACACGATGCCGCGGAACCGACAAGGCTCGCATCGATTGACGAGGATTTGCTGCACATGCAAGTGCGACACGGACGCCGCCTGATGCCCTATGTGCCCAAACCGAGCGCACTGCGCGACCCAGCCCACGGGCTGCACATCAAGTTCTTAGAGGTTACTGCATGCTGGATCTGACTCCACCACCAGCGCCGAGTGTTGCCGAAGCCAAACGCTTACAGGCCCGCTTTTGGCGTTCGGCGTACATCGTGGCGCTGTTCGTCGGCGTGCTCTGGCTGGTTCTTGGTGCTGTTTCCAACCTGCACATCGACACCCGCCCGTTCGCACTTTATCCCGGTCGCATTGGGTCGCTGTTCGGAATCCTGACCTCGCCTTTGTTGCATGGCGATGCCGAGCATTTATTGGCCAACTCGTTTGGGCTGATGCTGCTCGGGGTACTTACTCTGTATCGTTTTCCCGCCTCGGCGCCAATGACGATCGCCGCGATCTGGTTGCTTTCTGGTCTTGGCACCTGGCTGATTGGGCGGCCATCGTTTCACATTGGCGCCAGCGGCCTGACCCATGGACTGATGTTTTTCGTTTTCGTGTCGGGCCTGATTCGGCGTGATCGCACATCGATCGCAGCCGCCATGCTGACCTTCATGTTTTTCGGCGGCATGCTGATGAGCATATTGCCGCGCGAACCGGGAATCTCATACGAGTATCACCTGTCGGGCGCCCTGGCCGGATTGCTCTGCGCATTCATCATGCGACACCGTGATGCGGCGCCACCACGGCGCAAGTACAGCTGGGAAATTGAAGAAGAACTCGAGGCCCTGCGCGCTCAGGAAGCCAGCGACGCCGAATTGCAATTGCCGCGCCCGGATGACGTGCCAGTACTTTGGCAACGTCCGCCCGAAGAGCGCGGCAAGGTCCTGCAATTCCCGATCGAACGTCGCCATGGTGAATCGGGCGACGATGAAAAACCGACGCTGCACTGACGGGATTGTGCAAGCGGTTTCCGGCCATGATGGTGCAGAGCCAAAGCACCGCGGCGATATAGCCGCGACTACTTGACCGCCGCAAACGAACGCGCATCACGCGGCCAGGGCGGGGTCGCCCGGATGGCCGGCAAAACGTCGTCAACACGATCGACCAACGACCACATCGCGCCATGCGCGCGACCCATCATGCCTTCTTCGATGGTGTGTTCAAGAAAGCGCTGCAGACCGGTGTAGAAACCCTTGGTGTTGACCAGAATGATCGGGCTGAAATAGATACCCAAACGCTTGAGCGTAATTGCTTCGAACAGCTCTTCAAGCGTGCCGCAGCCACCGGGCAGCGCGACCACAGCATCTGATCCGGTCAGCAGCCGATGCTTGCGTTCGCGCATGTCCTCGACGACATCAAGCTGATCGAGCCCCGGATGTTGCCATTCCACCTCGGTCATGAAGCGCGGAATAATGCCGACGACCGAGCCTTTTTCGGCCAGTGCGCCGTCAGCCAGAGCGCCCATCGAGCCGACGCCACCACCGCCATAGACCACTGTGCACTGTTCACGCGCGAGAATCGTGCCGAGCCGGCGTGCGTCATCGTGATAGACCGGATCGCAGTTCGCGCTCGACGCGCAGTAGACGCAGATTCGCATAGGCCAGCTCCGGCTCAAATTGGCATTGTCCCATGGGCGAGCCGCTTCGGCAGCCGGTTTCGGTGCGTGCCATCGGTGCCCGGAGCTTCGTCGCACGAAGGGATGAACAGCGTCCACAGCCAGTGCGGGTCGCCCTCAATGTGTGGACAATGGCCGCGGGTCGCTCCGCCGCTAGCGCACCCACGCATGGACGCCTCGCCGGGCCACCGGCATAATCGCCGGCCTTCCCGCCCGTCCGTGGCGCACGCGCGCCAGCCACCGACCCGATGAATTTCAATTCCTGGCAGTTTGTGTTGTTTTTCATCGTGGTGTTTGCGGTGACGGCACCGCTCAAGCGTTACTCGACCGCGAACAAGCTGATCCTGCTGGCGGCAAGCTATTTCTTCTATGGCTCGTGGAATTGGTATTACCTGGGCCTGGTCATGTTCAGCACCCTTTTCGATTTCTGGATTGGGCTGCGCTTCCTGCACACGCAGCGCCCACGCCACGTGATCGCCTTCAGCGTGATCGCCAATCTGGGCGTGCTGGCCTTTTTCAAGTATGCCAATTTCGCCATTGCTACCGCCAACTGGAGCCTGAGTGCGTTTGGCGCCGACTATCAGTTCAATGGCTTCGATGTGCTGCTGCCGGTAGGCATTTCGTTCTACACGTTTCAGAGCATGAGCTACACCATTGACGTCTACCGCGGCGATCTGCAGCCGCGCACGCGGCTACTCGACTATGCATTGTTCGTCGGATTTTTTCCGCAGCTGGTCGCCGGACCGATCGTGCGTGCCAGCGAGTTTTTCCAGGAACTCGACCATCCCCGTCACTTCACACAGAAGCAGATCGCCTATGCGCTGACCTTGATCGCATTTGGATACATCAAGAAAGTGGTGTTTGCCGATTCACTGGCCCAAGTCGCCGATCCAGTCTGGAACAATCTTGCCGCATCCGATCCATGGGCAGTATTGCTGGCAGTGTACGCGTTCGCATTTCAGATCTATTTCGATTTCTCCGGATACACCGACATCGCCATCGGCGTAGCGATGCTGTTCGGTTTCCAGTTTCCGAAGAACTTCGACTACCCCTACATCGCCACCAGCATCCAGGATTTCTGGCGGCGTTGGCACATGACCCTGTCGCGCTGGCTGCG
>JANMSL010000057.1:0-4324 GCA_031389245.1 Lysobacterales bacterium
TCTGCGTGTCCAAGGCGAAGAAACGGCGCACCACCTGATTGTCTTCGGACAGAATGCGCTCATTCATGCGCTTGCGAAATTCGGTGAACTGCTGGACTCGATCGCTCATGCGAACCAATGCTCCGGATGTTGGAAAATAAAATCTTTTGTTGATCGGCAAGGAGGGTGATCAGCAGGGATTGTGATCAGCACACCTGTTGATCAGCTCAGTTGTTGATCAGCAACGGCTCAAGACCACCTTTGCGGTCCAGCGCAACCAGATCGTCGTAACCGCCAACATGATGGCCATTGACGAAAATTTGGGGCACCGTCATGCGTCGCGTCTTTTCCATCATCTCGGCACGACGTGCGGGGTCGATATCGACGCGGATTTCCTCCACAACCAAACCCTTGCGGGCGAGGAATCCCTTGGCGGCCGCGCAGTACGGGCAGATTGCCGTGGTGTACATTTTGATGTCGTTCATGCTGTCCGCTCAGATACAGGAAACCGGCCTGGGCAGGCCGGCATAGCGACACGCCTGCCGAGCCGGACCATCAGGAAACAGGCGGTAAAGATAGCGACTACTGGCTTTATCGGGGCCAAACTGGCGGCCGATCTCTTTGACCAGTAGGCGCATCGGTGGCGCCATCGCAAAGCGCTGATGATAGTCGCGCAGAAACTCGATGATCTCCCAATGCTCCGACCCCAGGTCGATGCCATCGACGGTCGCCGTCGTTTCGGCCCAGGACCGGCTCCATTGGCCACTGTTCAAGAGGTATCCACGGGCGTCTACGCCCGGCTCGTTGACGATCGAAGGGTTCATCAGCTGCTGCGCCAGGTGATGCAGCGCGCGTGCCGCTCGCTGGCCTCGACCCATGCCGGATCATCAATGGCCTGAACCCGCGCGTGCAGATTCCGATCGGCCAGTCCCCGCGCTTCGAGGTCCGGTCGTAGAACGAACAAACAGCTCGCGTTCGGCAGCCACGACCAGAGACCGGCATCAGACGTGGTGGCCAGCGCCAGCCAGACTGCTTCCTGTAGCAGAATCACGCTGTCCCCTGGCGCCAGGGTCCGCAAGAGTAACTTCGGAAGCGCAAGGTCCCGTTGTCCGACAATCAGATGCAAAGCACCGGTTTCAGAAACTAAAGACATGGCGATACTCCGCAAAACATGCCGCCAGTTGTGGCGATTCGAGCGCTCGCAGCGCGATGCCGGTTTCGCCGATGCCCCGAGCACGCAGGCAGGCAGCGCTGGCGATGACTTCATCGACGCCATGGTGGATCAGTGCGGCCAGGCCGCGAAGCAAATCCGGCTGACCATACAGCTGGGACTGCTGGCCCGGAACAACCAGGCTTACGCCGTCGCCAACCAACATCACCGACACAAGATGGTCATAGGCGACCGCGGCCAACGCTGCATCCATGCCGTCGCGAGCCGACGACCCCGGCGGCGACGTCAAAACGACCAAGACACGACTCATGAGCAAAAGCTCACGATCCGGTCCATATCGTAGACCGCATCGAACCACTGGCCAAGGCTTCCCAGTGTGATCGTCGGATGCTTGCCGGCGTCCAGATTCAGACGCTCCAGCGCCGCCTGACACGCCAGGACGGAAATCGCCTCTGCGTTCGCCAGTGAGACCAGTTGGTCCAGCCCCTTCAGCCCCGATGGATGGGCCTGCGCTGCAGCGAGTACGGCGTCCCCATAGAGAAAAATCTGGCGAATCTGGTGTCCGCGTGCCAGCAGCGCGGCAGCAAAACGCGCTGCACTATGGAACGCTTCGCCGCTGCTGGGCGAATCCTGGATGAACAGCCCGTAGATCACGTTAGGACGCCTCCCGATACTCGCGCTAGGCTTGCACTCTTGTAGCTGGCCGTCGAGAGGTCTGTGTTGAACCGAATTTTCGCTGCGATTATAGCCTTCTGCGCGATCCTGCCGGGTGCATTTGCCGGTGATGTCGAGTTGCCGGATATCGGCGCGTCCGCCGACCGACTGGCCTCGCCAGACGAAGAACGCCGCTATGGCGAGAGCATGCTGCGCGAGTTTCGTCGCCAGAATCTGGTTTTGGAAGACCCCTTGGTGGCGGATTACCTGCGCTCCCTGGGTTACCGGCTCGTCGCCCACAGTGAACGCCAAGCCGATGATTTTACTTTCTTTGTGGTTCGCTCCAATGACATCAATGCATTTGCGGCACCTGGCGGGTACGTCGGTGTCAACGTCGGGCTGATTCATGAGTTCGAATCGGAAAGCGAGCTTGCGGCGGTACTCGGCCACGAGATTGCACACATTTCGCAGCGTCATCTGGTGCGCGCGTGGGAATCCATGCAGAAAGCCTCCCTGCCCATTGCACTGGCGATGATCGGCGCAATTATCGCGGCGCAAGGCGCCAGTGGTGATGGCACCGAGGCAGCGCTGTTTGGCGGCATGGGCTTGCTGCAACAGCAGTCGATCAATTTCACCCGGAACAATGAATACGAAGCCGATCGCATCGGTATTCATACCCTGCACCGCTCCGGCTTCGATGCCGATGCCATGGCCTCCACCTTTGCGCGCATTGGCCGGGCGATGCGCGCCAACGGCGAGGAGACGCCCGAGTTCCTGCGCACACATCCGGTGACGTTATCGCGGGTCACCGAAGCCAAGAACCGGGCAGAAGCCATTCGCAAAGACACCGGCCATACGGCCAGCGAGGAGCGCCCGAACGATCCGCGCTTCTGGCTGATGCGCGAGCGCGCACACGTGTTGACGGCGATCGCGCCAGTCGAGTTGATCGCGGGCTATCGCAAGCAGCTGGACATCGCCACTGCCCCCAGACAACCATCCATACAGTACGGGCTGGCGCTCGCCTACCTTTACGGTGCCCAGGCTGACAAGGCCATTGCGTTGCTGCAACAACTGGCCAAGTCCGATTCGAATGACCCGCTGTTCCAGCTACCGCTGGCCGAAGCGGAAAGTGCCACCGGCGCGATTGATGCTGCCCTGAGCCGACTCGATCGTTTGGCCCGGAACTTCCCCGGCAACCGCGCGATACTTATCGGCTACGCCACTGAGCTTACGCGCACCGCGACGCGGACTAACGGCCGCAAGGCAACCGAGCTACTGCGCGAATTGATCGTTCGTTACCCGGACGACCCCGCCGTGCAGCAGGCCTATGCACGCGCCGCCGAAGTTGCAGGACAGGAGCTACGCGCTCTGGAAGCCCACGCCGAGGTGGCTTTACTCAATGGACGCCCGGTCGATGCCATGGAGCAACTGCGCCGACTGCTGGATCGTCCGAGGCTCGACTACTACCAGCGCGCCCGGGTCGAGGCGCGCATTCAGGCGATCACACCCTGGGTGCTGGAAGTGGAACGTCTGCGCTTGCGCGCGCCGCGTCCCGCCTGAAAACACCGTGGGTCCGACCTGCGATCGGACGCTTTCAGTCACAAAATATCAAAAGGGGCGAAGCGCCCCGCCTTGGGTGACGATGTCACACGTCTGCAACATAATTGTCGTGTAATGACTGCATACCTAAATGCGACCCGACATGCAGAAGCACATACTGATTGTTGAAGACGAAGCCGCCATTCGCGAAATGATCGCGCTTGCCCTATCCCGTTCAGGCATGCGTGCCGAACACGCACCCGATGTACGCGCCGCCCAGGAGGCAATCGCGCGCAAGGTGCCGGACCTGATCCTGCTCGACTGGATGCTGCCCGGCATCAGCGGCATCGACTATGCCCGCCGCCTACGTCGAGATGAATTGACGCGCGAAGTTCCGATCATCATGTTGACCGCACGCGGCGAAGAAGATGACCGCGTGCTGGGACTGGACGCCGGCGTGGACGACTACGTGGTCAAGCCGTTCTCGGCACGTGAGTTGGTAGCGCGAGTCAAGGCAGTGATGCGGCGCACGCTCGGCGACAATGAAAACGGCAACGTCGAATTCGCCGGATTGCGCATTGATGGCGCCGCCCATCGCGTGTTCGCTGACGGCAAGCCGGTATCGATCGGGCCGACTGAATACCGCTTGCTGTACTTTTTCATGACACACGCCGACCGCGTGTATGCGCGCGACCAGCTGCTCGACCACGTTTGGGGCGGCACGGTCTACGTAGAAGAGCGCACTGTGGATGTGCATATTCGTCGACTGCGCAAAACGCTGGAACCCTTTGGCAAGGATGCGCTGGTGCAGACTGTGCGTGGCTCCGGTTACCGCTTCTCCATACTGATCTAGGGATGGTCTGAATAAGTCGTCACTTTGTCTTCGCCACACTACTTAGTGCTTGCCAAACCGCAAAAAACCTGCGGTTTTTCGCCCCCTGACTCAGGGGGCTATCTCGGCTCCGGACTTGTTCAGATGTT
>JANMSL010000060.1:0-5791 GCA_031389245.1 Lysobacterales bacterium
CAGCGTCGATGCGCGCCGCGGCATCAATACCATTGAGTGGGATCTGATCGTCGATCCGGCGCTGGCACTACCCGCGGAAATCGCCGCCGAAAAAGCCGCGGCGGACAAAGCCGCCAAGGAGAAAACAGACTCGGCCGTCGACAATGCGCTAACAGCAGTGGATACCGAGAAAGTCAAAGTCGACGATGCCACCGGCCTGGGCAAACTCGCCAAGTCGCCCTACGCCGAATCGGTACGACTGGGTCATCGTCTGTTTCTCACCCCCGGCGACTACACCGTAGCATTGACACTGAACGGTGCCAGCAGCGAGAGCAAGTTCAAACTCAAGGCGCCCGAAGACTACAAACCTCGTGCGCCGGCCAAACCCAAGCTGCGCGGGCGCGACGACGAGCACTCGCTGCCCGGGTCGCCCTAGCCAGCAACCGCCTGCGTGGCATGCTCCGCTGCTGCGCATGGCACCCCTACCTTCGGCCCATGCCCACCGCGCGCGCTGGTCGTATTGTGCGCGCGTTCCCTCCTTTTCGAATGAGTCCAACATGAATCTTCGTTTGCTGCCGCTGTCTTTTGCCCTTGCGCTTGCCCTTGCCGCCTGTGGATCCAACGATCCTGCCACCGGCGCTGCCGACCCCGCCAATACTGCGGCGACGAGTCAGACCATCAAGGCTGATCCCGCCGCAGTCGCAGCCGAGTTGGAGAAGCTGTATGTCGATTTCTGGGAGGCGTCGCTCGTCCTCAATCCGATCCAGGCCACGTTCGTCGGCGATCCGCGCTACAACGACCGACTGCCCAACTTCCTGAGTGCCGAATCGCGTAAAGAGCAACACGATTTCGATCAGAGCTGGTTGGACAAGGTCAACGCCATCGACCCGGAAGTGCTGGATGGACAGGCGCGTCTGTCATACGACATTTTCGCGCGCGAGCGTCGACTGAATCTGGAGGGAGAACGCTTTCCCGGTTGGATGCAGCCGATCAATCAGTTCGGAAACTTTACCCAGTTTTTTGCTCAGCTCGGTTCCGGCACCAGTGCGCAGCCGTTTGTCACGGTGAAGGATTACGATAACTGGCTGGCCCGCGCCAACCTCGCGCCCGCGCTGTTTGACACCGCCATCGCCAACATGCGCGAAGGCGTCAAGGCGGGCATAGTCCAGCCCAAAGTGTTGATGGTAAAAGTGCTGCCCCAGCTGGAAAGCTTTACCAAGGGCAAGCCAGAGTCGAGCGTGTTCTGGGGACCGATCGAGCGCATGCCCAAGGATTTTTCCGACGCCGACAAAGCCCGTCTGACCGATGCCTACCAGAAGTTGATCGTCGAGCAGATCACGCCGGCGTTTGGGCGCCTGCACAGTTACATCAAGGACGAATATCTGTCCGCCTGTCGCGACAGCGTCTCGCTGTCGGCACTGCCCGATGGAGAAGCCTGGTACGCCTACAACGTCAAGACCCAAACCACTACCGACCTGGCGCCGGCCGCGATTCATCAAACCGGCCTCGATGAAGTAGCGCGCATTCACGGCGAGATGAAAGCGGTGATGCAACAGGTTGGCTTCAAGGGTGACCTGAAGGCGTTCTTCAAACACGTCACGACCAGCAAAGAGTTCAAATTCGACACCGAGCAAGCCCTGCTCGATGCCTACAACGCGCTGAGAAAACGCACCGAGGAAGGGGTACCGAAATTGTTCTCGTTGACGCCCAAGGCCGGGTTCGAGATTCGTCCGGTGGAGGCCTACCGCGCCGCCAGTTCGTCCGGCGGTAGCTATCAGGGGCCGAGCGAGGATGGCAAGCGTCCGGGCCTGTTCTATGTCAACACCTACGATCTGCCATCGCGCACGATCTGGGACATGGAATCGCTGTTCCTGCACGAAGCCATTCCCGGTCATCACTTCCAGATTGCACTGCAGCAGGAACTGACTGGCTTACCGAAGTTCCGCCGCTTTGGCGGAGAGACCGCGTTCGCCGAGGGCTGGGGCTTGTATGCCGAGTCGCTGGGTAAGGACATTGGCCTGTATACCGATCCTTATCAGTACTTCGGTCGGCTGCAAGCCGAACTCTGGCGTGCCATTCGCCTGGTCGTCGACACCGGGCTGCACAGCAAAGGCTGGACGCGCGATCAGGTGATCGCCTACATGCTGGAAAATTCCGCTGCCAGCGAAGTCGAATCGGTATCAGAGGCGGAGCGCTACATCGCCATCCCGGCGCAGGCACTGGCCTACAAGATCGGCGAGCTGAAAATCCAGGAGCTGCGCAAACGCGCCGAACAGGCACTCGGCGACAGGTTCGACATCAAGGCGTTCCACGCCGAAGTACTGCAGGATGGTTCGGTGCCTCTGGCCGTACTCGAAAGCAAGATCGATCGTTGGATCGCCGCGCAAAAAGGTTAGTGAGTCGGTAGGAGCGCGTCTAGCGAGAGCGGCGGTGTAGCGCCGCTCTCAGCCGTACCGCCGTGCGAAATATTCAGCGTCGTGAACGCCGCGCGCTGGCTCGGCGAACGTGCATGCTCAGAGCATCACCCTGGCCGTGCCCGATACCCTGATCGAACTGCCCGGCATTGGCCCAATCTCGGCGCGCAAGCGTGAGCGCATGCCCATGTCCTCACCTTGCACCACATCAATCACGCCAGCGTGTGGCCAGGCGATGTCGCGCAGATAACCGGCCAACGCTGCCGTCGCCGCGCCGGTAGCGGGATCCTCGTAGACACCGCCGGACGCGAACGGATTGCGGGTGTGAAACAGCTGCGGCGTCTGCGCGTAACCGAGCAGGATAGTGACCAATTCCGCACTGTTCATCAGCGTCCTGCCTTCGCTCAACGCGTAGTTCATCGCCGCCAATGCCGCACGGGTATTCAATATCAGCAACAGATGGTCCGCGCCGCCATGCGCCAGCGCCGGTGGGATGCGCGGATCGAGATCTGCGGCTGAGTATCCGAATAAATCCAGCGCAGCAGAAACCAAGGACGGCGATGCCGGCTTGCTGTGCGTTGGCGGCGATTGCAGCGCGGCGACTATCACTGCGCCCACACTGTGGCCCTCGACCGTGATCCGGGCTTGATTGAGGTTCAGTGCGAAAATCCCATCGCCAAATTTCAACGCCAGCGCCGCACCGAGTGCAATCGTGGCGTGCCCACAGAAAGGCACCTCGGACTCCGGCGAGAAATAGCGCACACGCCAGCCAGCTTCGATCGGCGCGGCGAACGCTGTCTCCGAGAAACCCACCTCAGCCGCGATGCGCTGCATCTGTTCTGCGCTGGGAAGTTCATCCGAAATGCAGACGCCGGCCGGATTGCCACCGCTATCGCCATCGGAAAACGCCGCAATACGCTGGACAGTCATGCTCGCTCACTGCAGGTGATGTGTTGATGCGATTGCCGAAACTTGCCAGACACGCGCGGTGAATCACGCAGGAGGCAATGGTAGTAGACGCGGCCCGTGCCGCGTCGTTTCCGAACTTGCTCGCGCTGCGTTCGGTTAGCCAGCAAGCTCCAGCAAATCGCCCACCAATCTTGCTCCCGTCAACGACTGCACCAGCAGAACCACAAACAGCGTGTCGGTGGGGACATCATCGGATCGATCGAACATGACGTCGTTGGCCGACAATGCCCGGCCGAGGTTGGCGGCAAAGTCAGTGCCGAGCCGGTCGTAGTAATCGGCAGCGAGCTTGGACAACGCCATCGCCTGATCCGGCAGGCTGCGCTTGTTGAAGTCGGGGTTCGCCTGCAGCTTGAGAGTTTCGCTACGCACCGTCTGGTCGATCGCGGGCCAATTTCTGGCGTCGAGCAGCGCTTCGTAAAGCGCGTTGGCCGGGCGAATAGCGCGCTTCACCGCAGCCGCAGCCTGGTACACCGGTGCGGTTTTGTTCGACGGCGAAATGGGCCGGTCATTGATCTCGATAAAGTCGATCGGCCCAAAGGAAAGCTTCTTGCGGAAGTCGTCCCATTGCGCGACCAACACGTCCTCGGCACGCCCAACGAAGCCCAGATCGCTGAACGCCTTTTGCAGATTGCGGCCAGGCTTTGCGTTGCAGGCCACCACCATCGCCTGGGCGATCGCAGCGCGCAGCGCCTTGCCATCACTGGCGCTGTCGATGACGCGCCGCCGCGCCGCGGGGTCCAGCGCCATACCCAGGCGCAAACGCGCCGCTGGATCGGTGCCTGCCTTGTCGCGCAGCGTCTGCCACTTCGCCACGATGGCGGCTTCGTCGACTGCATTGAGCAGCGCCGGCGCGCCGGAGATATGCAGACTGGCGAGAATCTGTTGCAGCTCACTCTGGGTTAGCTGATTGTCCGCCAGTTCGATGTCCAGACTGAACTGGGACAGCAGCAATGGACTCATCAACGCGTCGAAGGTGGCGCGCCCAAGCGCTGAAAATTTCTCATCACCCCAACCATAATTTTTGGCGGCGCTGGCGTCGGTCTGCGCCAACAGAACACCGCTCGGCCCAATTTCCACGCGGGTTGATGCCTTCAACAAGGTGCTGCTCGTTGCACTCCACGAGCCCAGATCGACGGTGAGCGATTCACCGATCTGGGTCATTCGCGCGCTGACCACGCGCCACGAGCTCTGTATCTGGTTCAACGGCAAGCCAAACGGATGGGCATCGTCAACGAACGCGCGTCCACGCAGCCAACGACTGAAGTCGCGTTCCGCCAGATCCGTCGGCGCTGCGATAAGGCTACCCGGCAGCAGCAAATCAAAATCAAGCTGATCCGTTGCCGTGCGCTGGTAGGTGTAGGCAATGGTGATGGCGAGCTTGAGTTTCAGCGCCTTCTCCACCGCCGCGATCAGCTTGGCGCGCCACGCCGAGTAGTTGTTGAGAAAGGTCAGCACCGGTTGCACAAATGCCGCTACTGAATTGGTCGCGGCGTTGACGGCGTTGCCGACTGCGGCGAGGTCATCCTTGAGCGCTTTGGCCTTGGCCTGGGAAAATGCACCGGTGGCAGTGGACACCTGCTCCTTCAGATCATTTACCAGCTCGTCCCTGGCCTGGGTCAGCAGTGGCGGCAATTTGGCTTCCAGCCAATCGCGCAGCGGTTTGGCTGCATCGCGCTGGGAGACACCGCTGACGATGCCGTTGACCAGATCGTCGATCAGCAGATCGGCCTTGCCGTCGAGCGCGGCGGCCCACAGATTGACCTTCGAGTCGATCAACCCTTGAATCAGATTCTTCAGTGCGGTCTCTACGTTGTCTTCCCCCTGGATATCGCCGACCAGTATCGGCGCCAGTGCGGCCAGGTCGGCGGGCAGGGCGTCGGTGAGTTTGGATTTCAGCCACGCGCCGGGATTTGCCCACTTGCCGACGCGCTCGATCAGATCGGTTGCATCGGGCAGTGTGGCGCTGACCAAACCGGCGGCAATCTTGTCCCAGCCGGCGATTTCCACGCCGGCCGCGATGTTGATCGCGGAATTGAGGGTCTGCGTGTTGTTGCGCTCGGCGTGCAGCAGCAGTGTGCCGTCGGCGTTCTTCGAAATGCACACCAGACGCGCGCGCTGATCGCTGAACTTGACGCTGAGGCCGACCGAGCCACCCCAGGTGGTTTTGATCTGCTGCGCCTTGCCATCGACCGTCACCGAACGCAGATCGATGCGCGTGCCCTGCGTGGAGCCGGAGAGATTGAACTGAAAACCGGCGGCATTCGCCAGATTGAATTGACGCAGACCATCCTGTGCCGGCAGGTCCAGCGTGTCCCCCAGTTGTTTCAGCGAAATTCCGGAAGGGAGGTCCTCCAGTACATGGCCGATGGCCTCCAGCGTGGTCTTGGCCCCGTCGAACTGATAGACCAGCGCCAGCTGCTGGCTGGCCG
>JANMSL010000079.1:0-4529 GCA_031389245.1 Lysobacterales bacterium
TCTGGTAACTCAGTTCCAGCGTATTGCAATCGGGAAATCGCTGTGTGACCCTGCCCCACGGCGTGCGCACTACGTCGCGTGGGTGAAATGAATTACCGAAGTCGGCACCGCGGGTGGTGATCAGATCGACCGCGACACTGGTGTCGCTGGCGCTGAAAGTCTGACTACCGACGAGCCACTGCTGGCTGCCGGCGTCGTAGGTATACCAGGTGAAAAATTCCACCGGCATACCGCCAGCCTGGCCGAAGTCGACGAGCACCCCTTCGCCTGAGCGTGCAGTCGAATAGTAAGTGCCGCTACGCCCACCCTGCAGCAAATTGCATTGTCCGGAATCAAGACGCTCGAGCACGCGCGTCAATGTCTGCATGCCGGCTTCGCCGCCCCGCTTCTGATAAGCCAACGCCAGCGTATCGCAGTCAGGGAATGACAATGTCACGCGACCCCAGGGCGAGCGCACTACATCCTCGGGACGGAACGCGCTGCCGAAGTTGGCGCCGCGCGTGTTGATCAAGTCCACCGCGACGCGCGTATCGCTGGCGGCGAAAGTATTGCTGCCGACCAGCCACTGCTGCGCGCCGCCGCCATAGGTGTACCAGGTGAAAAACACCGTTGGTGTGCCGCCGATTTGTCCGAAGTCGACGAGTACGCCTTCGCCGGAGCGACTGCTCGAATAGTAGGTGCCGCCCAATGCACCTTGCAGCAACTTGTTGCTGGCGACGGTGCAAGCCTGGGCCTGCGGCACAACGGTGGCAAATGGCGAATCGTTGCTACCGCTGATGTCAATCTGGTTGATGTCCCAACCTGCGGCGGTGACGCTGGCATTGGTGGCGACGCCAAAACGAATTTGAAAATTAGGCTGGTTGGCATACTCGGTGCCGAGGTTTATTTCGCGGTCGACAAACGCCGGATAACCTGCACTCTCACCCACGTAGGCGCGTTGCCCCGCGAACGGATTGCCGCAGCAACCAGACAACGTTGCCACGCCCATGCCCGCTGCGTCTGCATCAATGTCGGCCCAATTGGCGCCGCCATCAGTACTCACCTGAATCACGCCGCCATCATGCGCAATGCTGGTGGCAGCATCGAACTCGAATTGATAGCGGTGATTCAGGCGCAGCGTCAGCGGGGCGCTTCCTACGGACATGGGCGGGGATTGCGTCCAGGTGACCGCGTTGGCGTTTTCGTCTGGCCCATGCAGAAACCGGGTTTGGTTTTCTGCACGTGGCAACCAACTTTGACTGCCTGGCCCGGTCGGCTGCGACAACCCGACCCAGCCCAGGTTCAATCCGTCGAAGGACTCGGTCGTCGAGCTGCGTGCCAACTCATCGAAGTTGACGAACATCTGCAGCGTGCGCGTTATCCCCGGCGCTGCATCGATGCCTGGGGCATCCGCTGTCACGGTCAATGTGACCGGCGTGTTGGTGGCAACGCCGACGTCGCGCTCGAGCAGAATCGGCAAACTGGCCGAGGTGCTGCCGAACAGCGGCAAGCCACCCAATGCCAGCGTGTTTCCGGAGAGAAACTTCAGCGCCGGGTGATCAGAGGACAGCGTCACCGTCGTCGCGGTCAGTGGCGTGAATCCGCTGTTGCGCAAGGTGAGCGTCAACGTCGCAGTTTCGTTGTGGTCGAGCACGGAATCGGCATCACAGCCACGAGGCGCGCTTACCCTCACCGAGGTCACGGCGATTGCGCCACCGGTCAGTGTGCTTTCTACCGTCCCCTGCATCGAAGTGCTGTATCGATCTGGAATCGTCGCGCCCGCACCGAGGCCGCGTTTGGCGAAACCTGCAGCAAACAATGCGAAGTCTGCCATGTCCCCGCTGGCCAGCACGGTGGCGAGAATGGCGTCGCGCGCATCGATCATGGTTGGTGCCGCTGGCGTCAGCTTGAGTCCGCCGATCAGATAATCCTTCATGCGATGCTGCGCTGTGGCGAAATTCAGCCGTGGCGTATCGTTTAACAGTCCGACGTAGCAATCCCATAACGCCGATGCCCAGATCTCACCCTGATTGTGTGCTTCGGAGTTGTTGGCACCATTGGCACCAAACGCGGGCGACGGTATCGTCGGCAGTGCAATGCCATCGACGATGTGACGCAGGCGCAACGGGTTCTTCAGCGGATCGGTGGAAAACGGATAGCGGCGACCACCGCTATAGCTTTGATTGTACGAGTAGCCGGCATTGGCGTAGGTGCCATTGAATCCCGTGTTCGATGCGAGCAACCTGTCTTCCTCCTTGACCGTCGCCAGCAGGGCCACGAACTCACTCCAACCCTCGCCCATGCCGCCCGCATTCTGCGTACTCAAACCGGTAGAATTCAGCACCAGCCGATTGCTCATGTAATGCGCCCACTCATGGGCGATCACCGTACCGTCAACGCTGCTGTCGCGCTGCACTGACGTTTGAAACAAACCCATTTCCATGCGTGGCGAGGTGCCGTCCGCCGGCGTCACCATGAACGCGCCGCCGACGGCGGCATGGTCTTGCGCCTGGGCAATGATCGAGTCGTCGGCAAGGCCGCCGCGCCCATAATTGCTGGCCTGGGCATTGCCGTCAGTTTCGGTGAAGCCACTGTCGTAAAACCAATCGTGCAGCCAGTTCACCCAGTAGAACAGTTGCAACGTCGCGGCCAGACGTTGGCCGTCGTTGGCGTTCGGTGCGCTGTTGGAATCAAACAAGTAGTCAAAGCTGTGTGGGCCGGTCAGCGTCGGCCGAAGGTCGCCTGGGTCAAATCCGTCGGGCGCAATGATGTCGGCATAAGCAGTGACATTGTTGCCCCGTGTGGTGGTGGCGCCGGGCGCCAGCCAGCCATCAGTAGCGGATCGACTGAACGGCGCGCTGGCCAGCGTTCTCAGTTCCTGAGCAACCGATGGCACCACGTTGTTGGTTGGCAGTCCATCCGGATCCGGCGTGGCATTGCGGCCCTGGGGACTGGGATAGGGCAGTCGATCAATGCTGTTCTCTGCCCACACTCGGTAACTGTAGGACTCGGCATGTGCGCCCTGGTTCATTCGAAAAAGTGTGTTGCCGTCGCCGGCCGAAATCACATGCGCGTAGCCTTGGGCCGCCTGTCCTGGAGCGTGGGCAACCTGCGTTTCCACGTACCAGGCCGAACTCAATCCGGCTGCAGTTCGGAAATACATGCGCTTGGCGCGCAGTTGACCGCTGATCAGTGCCCCAGCTTTGCCGCGGACACCGCGCCTCATGAGAAAGTGTTGATACTCGCCTCCGTTCCCCACCGGCTGAAGGTGATTGACCACATCAGATGCAAAGTCATACGGCGCCAGTGCAGCCGCGATGGCTTGCGCGGCACTCAGGCGAAACTTTCGGGCGTGGGTAACATCGGCTGCCTCGATCCGCGGCAGCGGCCCACGCATTGCCAACAGTCGCTGGTTGCGATCCATCAGCAGGGCCAGATCCTCATGAAATATGTCGATGCCATCGAGGCGGGCGCGAAACTGCACCAGTGCAGAATCACCTCGCTGACGATCGACCTTGTGCAGCACCAGCGACTGCGAGGCACGGTGTAGGTTTTTTGCGTTGCCGAGCAAACGCTCCACATGCGCCCGCGCGACACTTTCGAGATCGAGCACCTTGGCACGGTCAGCAGTGGGCCAGTCACGCTGCACCCAGGTGAATGCTGCCCGGCCGATTGCGTCAACGCTGCTTCCGTCCGACGCAGAAGCACTGGGCAAGCGCAGCGCAATCTTTCCAGCCTCGGCAACATTGATATCAAAATTGCCCAGGTCGCGGGCCATCAACATTGTGCCGGGTGTCAAGCTGACGGCGACAGCCATGCTGAGCACACGATTGCGGTTGAAAAAATGCATCTGCATCTCCGGATCTGGGGTCGTGCACGGAGCAACGAGCGAAACAATAACCGCCAGGCAGGATACCGTTGCCAGACTGAAAGAGGACTTACTGAGTGCCACAACTCCGCCGGACTGCAACCGGTTGGGCTAGCTGCTGCGAGCGGGTCGGCAGGGCTTGAACAGATCAAGCTTGGCTTCGTAAGCCTGCGTCTGTACGTCAAGCAATCCCAACGTACTGTGAAACAGATCGTCGTGTGCGACGGGCTGCGCGCTGCGCGCGCGCAGACATTCCACATCGACACCGGAGCTGGCTGCAAAGCCGGCGCTGAGCCAGGCCACCATCGCCACCGAGGTCTGCTGATCGGGCGCGATTGCGTACGGCACGCCGTGCAGATAGAGACCGTGCTCACCCAGCGATTCGCCATGGTCGGATACATAGATCAGGGCCGCATCGCGACGGGTTTGGCGTTGCAGCAGGCCAATCGTCTCCGCTACGAAATGATCGCCGTACAAGACTGCATTGTCGTAGCTGTTGACCAACGCCTCGCTGCTGCAATCGCCCGGTTCGGCGCTGTCGCAGGTAGGCGTGAAGCGCCGGAAGCGTTTGGGGTAGCGCGCGTAATAGCTGGGGCCGTGGTTACCGAGCGGATGCAACACCACGACCAGATCGCCACGTACGGCGTCGAAGTCGTCCTGCATATTGTGCAATAGAATTTCG
>JANMSL010000104.1:0-4424 GCA_031389245.1 Lysobacterales bacterium
GCAGCCGCTATCGCCCGACACCGAGCAAGAGTCGATGCAGACAAAGTGCATGGCCGAAAAAAGCGTCCGACTGCAGGTCAGTTTCACCGATGATCAAGCGGGGTGGGCACGCGCTGTGCGCGGACTGACAACCTGGTGACAGCCATCCTTTCGGGAAGGTCTGAACAAGTCACCACTTTGCCTTCGCCACACTGCTTGTTGCTTGCCAAACCCCCGCTCTCAACAGCGCAGCTGGTCAGCCAGCGGTTTTTCGCCCTCTGACTCAGGGGTTTGTCTCGGCTCCGGATCTGTTCAGAGGTTCCCTGGCCTGTGGTTATCACTCGGGTGCTTACGCTACTGTCCGTGGGGTCGGCCTGAGCGTATTGCACCGGGGTTGAGGCAGTAACGTATTTCCACGGTAGGAGCGCCCGCAATTGTACTTCGATCACTGTTTTCCGAATCGATTGACGGACACCGCGCGAGCTCCAATCGGGCACTATGTGCGCTCGCATTCATGCTTCATCCACCTGTGCGCGCAATCGGCAGGTCCGTCCTGGGCGCAGCGCACGCATCAACTGATCGTTGGCGTCTTGCTCACCCTGTGCAGCGTTATTGCCTGGGCGCAAAGCCCTGTGCAAAAGTGCATGGATCGAGCCGGAAGCAAGACCCAACTGGGAACTGGCGACAGCAACGCGCACACGCGCAAACTGGAAGTCAATTTGTGGCCGCGTGTCGTGGCGCAAAACGGCAAGCCGCATCGCCTGCTCGAGCGCATGTCCTACTTCGCTGTTCCGGGTGTCAGTGTGGCGGTCATCCATCAAGGAAAAATCGATTGGGCGCGGGGCTGGGGCGTTCGGGATGCCGCCAACTGCGCGCCGGTTACGACGGACACCCGCTTCCAGGCGGCGTCGATCAGCAAGGCTGTGACTGCAATGCTGGTGTTGCGTTTGATTGACCAAGGCAAACTCAGTCTCGACACGGACATCAATCACAGTTTGAGCGGCTGGCAGTTGCCTAAGCCGGTTGCGCTCGCGCCAAACTTTGTGACGCTGCGCCAAATTCTCAGTCATACCGCGGGCCTGACGGTGCACGGGTTCCCGGGATATTTGGTAGACGCGCCGCGTCCTGGCATCCAACAGATTCTTGACGGCGTTGCGTCAGCCAACTCGCCAGCAGTGCGCATCGAACATGCGCCGGGCAGCCGCTTTCAGTATTCCGGCGGCGGTTACACGATTGCCCAACTCGCACTGGAGCAGGCCAGCCAGAAGCGGTTCCCGCAGTTGGCTGTGGACGAGCTTCTGCTGCCGCTGCGTATGAAGCACAGTGGCTTCGAGCAACCACCAGCGAAGTCCGCATCAGACGGCATCGCAGCGGCGCACGTGCAGGGTCGCCCGGTGCGTGGCGGCTTTCATGTGTACCCAGAACTGGCGGCGGCCGGCCTATGGACAACACCACGCGATCTTGCCCGCTTGTTGATGGATGTACAGCAAGCATATTCCGGCCGGAGCAAGCGCCGGCTAGCCACTGCCACGGCGCGACGCATGCTGACGCCAGAGACTGTTGGCTGGGGCTTGGGTTTCGCCTTGCTGGGTGACGGTGACGCGCTGCGTTTCGGTCACGACGGCGTGAATGAGGGTTTCGAATCATCGATGGTGGCGTATGCCGCAAAGGGTGAAGGCGTCGTGGTAATGACCAACGGCCAGATGGGTAGGCAATTGGCCGATGAAATTATCCGCGGCATAGCGGACGACTATGCTTGGACCGAGCTTGCGCCGCGCCGGATCAGGGAAGTCGCGGTGCCGCATGCGGTCAACGAAGCACATACCGGTTCATACGATATTCCGGGCATCCACGTGTACATCGAGCATGACGTTGCTGGTCTGCTGGCCCGAATCGGCGGGGCGAACTCGGAGCGACTGTTGGCGCTCAGTCCGACACGCTTCATCTCGCAGGAAAGCGGCATAGTGATCGAGTTCGAAGGCAGCGGCGATGGCAAGACACCCAGCACGGGATTCAGAATTCTCGAAGGTAGCGCGCCCGTCCTCATCCCACGCACCACAGGAAAACCCGTTCTGCTCGGGGCGACACCCCTTTTCCTGCGCGGTTCAATGAACGCATGGTCCATCGCGGCGCCCGCCAAGGAAATCTCGCCGCAGGTTTTCGTCGTCGAGATCGATCTGGAAGCGGGCCGTCACGAGTTTAAACTGGCCTCCGATGATTGGAGCAGTGTTGATCTTGGCGTAGCCGGGGCGGCGCCCGACTATGCTGCCGATTCCACGCCGATCGCTCTTGTCCAACGCGGAATGAACATACGTTTGTCGCTCAAGCAGGCGGGCAAGTATCGTTTTGTCGTTGACGGCAGCGTTGAGGATTTGCCGATTCTGCGGATCTCACCACTGCCGCCACAGCCAAAGATCCCGTAAGCCATTTCGCTGGTCGCGCTTGAAAGGCTCGCTCGACACTCGCAGTAAGGCGCCGACCCGGCGCGATGCCAGGCTCTTCTTGCGACTGGCTGGCTATCACCTGTCCGGCAATGGGAACTGCAGCACGACATTCGAGCGGGGCCGTTCGGCCTTGCGTTGCGCGGCGAGAGTCGGTGCACGTGGCAGCCATACGCTGCTACCAAGGTGATCCAGATTCGCGAATCCACCCAACAGTTCGAACCGCGAAAAGACAAACGGCACGCCCTCGGCGCCCAATGGCGAGTTGCGATCGGCGACGTGGAAGTGCAGATGCGGCCCGGTGGAATCTCCAGTGAATCCCAATGCAGCGATGACCGCTCCGCTGCGCACGCGTTGTCCAACTTGGACGCTCACACTGCCTGGTTTCAGGTGCTCGTAGAAGGCGTAACGTCCCTTGCCGATGTCCAGGGCGATGTAGTTACCGGTGGCGTCACTCAGTGCATGTCTGGGATGCGCGGCGACGCTGCTGACCTCGGTCATGTCATCGCGCACGGCCGCGACAACGCCATCTGCTACGGCCAGCACCGCTTGACCATAGCCGAGCCAGTTGGCCACGACATCGGCATCGGCGCGCGCGCTGCGGCCCTCGGTATCGAGTCTGATGAAGTCCATCGCATAGCGGCCGGGAATGCGCGCGTTGCCATCCAACGCGAACAGCATTCGGCGATGTCCGCGTGTCCATGATGGATCGTGGATCGCGACCCATGGGCCGCCGCGCAACGGTGCATCCAGCACGACCGGGTGTGCCTCACTCAAGGTGACACGCGCGCCTGAAACTGCGTCGACGATCGGCTTGCCATTTTTTTTGGTCGAGATCTCAATGCGATGTTGCAGTTCACGCGGAACCGATGCCAGGTCAATCGACAGCTCGAGATAGAGCACGGAGCGCATGCCCGCTGGCAAGGTCAGTTGTTGACCGGCATCCGCACTGCGCGCATCCAGGCGAACTATACGTTGCTCAAGAAGCGAATTGCTCAAGTCCAGCAGCGACTCACCGTTTTGGTCCAACACGCGCGCAGCCACAATCGTTATGGTGTCCGCGGAAAAATTGGTGACATGCAGCTCATACAACAACTGCGCGGTGCCCGCCATCGCAACGCGTACCGGCGCCACCGGCACAGACAGATCGAGCGATGAACGCAGTTCCCGTGTCTGGGCAAAGATTGCAGTGGCCAGCAGCAACTGCAGTGCACTGGCGGCCAGCACTCGGCACCTACAGGAGCAGATTTTCACAAGCAACTCCGAATCGGGGGCGGCGAGCGTGGCGGCGATGCGACGCTGTGGTCAGGATATCAATTCGAGGGTGCGGTCTGAAAAAAATATTGCTGCGACTCCCGTTCTCCTTTGCCGCAAGACCCGCCTCGAATGCCGAGGCGGGGCGTGAGCGTCAACTATGCTTTTGCATGCCGCGCTGTATGTTCGGACCAATGCTCTACTGCTTCCCGGCCATACCAACGGCCGTCCAACAGAACCAGGTCATGCTCGGCAGAGATCGGTGCGTTGAAGACGGTCACGGTGGTGCGCACGCGCGCGGTCGAGCCGTTGATCGAAATCACTTCCACCTGTATGGAATCGGCAATGGCGTTCAAGTCCAGACCATAAATCAACAAAGCCTGCTTGCTTGCCGCAACCATGTTCTCGGCCTTCGCAAGCGCTTGCTCAAACGACATCAATTTCAACTCATCCACGCTGCGGATGCCGGTGTTGCGCACTGCGTCGGCAATCAAGGTCAACGCCTGACGCATCGACAACGAGCTCAGGAAATCGGTGGTGCTTGCCCATTGCTGCACACCCGGCAGCGCCTGCTGTAAAGACGCCCGTTGCGCAGCAGTCAGATGATTGTCGTCTGAAAGTACCGCCATCTGCAGTGCGCCCAGACCCATCATCACCGCGGCCGGGACCTTGGGTCGCGCTTCAACCAATTTCGGTTCAATTTCGATCATCAACCGGTCGACCGCGTCCGGTGCGTTGAGCTTGCCGAGG
>JANMSL010000111.1:0-8014 GCA_031389245.1 Lysobacterales bacterium
ATGCCCAAACACATCATCACCGAGTCGGGGATTGGCTACAGGTTTGTCATGGCGGCGTAAGTCCGCAAACGACGAGAACCCGGTACATTACCCTTGTAGGCTGGCTTCAAAGGCAAGCTCGGCGTTACCCGGGAAGTTGTATATCAAATTCCGCATGGAGCAGCAAGGTCTCACCGCGAAGGATCTGGAGCCGATGATTGGTCGCAGCAATCGCGTGTACGAAGTGCTGAACCGCAAGCGCGGGCTGACGCTGGCGATGATCAAAAAGTTGCATGTCGGCCTGGGCATACCTGCTGAGAGTTTGTTGAAGCAAGGTTTGGCTCCTCGAGGCGGGGTCGGTGTATCAATTTGATCGAGAGTGTTCTTGATCGAGGGTGTTCGGGTTCGGGTCGATCATTGCCCGCGCTGACTTGACCTGCTCAATGATGGGGTTGATCGGAGAAGAATCGAAAGCAAGTACTGCGCTCGCGCGGATGTGGCGGCGGCTATAGCATCAATTCTGGAAAGGCTTCAGTGGCGGGGTCGTGCTGCTGTAGACCCACGAGTTGCCCCCAAAGTCACCCGCACACGACGGAAATAGCCAAGGGACTATCTCCCTCACCTAGGTCCGTCGACATCTCTCGCAGACTGCTTGCATGCCGTTAGCGCATGCACCCGCTTTCACATAAAATGGGACGAGAGTAGTCTGCTCGCTGCAATGACCGGCTGTGCCGAGTTTTGCCGAGTGCTGGCGGCCTTGGCCGGACTTGGCTTCATTTCCTGTAAATGGATATGCAGCGCGATTCATTTCTTTTGCGCTCGATCAGAACCGGAGCACGAGATGATTCCAGAGCGCATCGTTACTTACCTGGTTGCCGCCGCTTTATCGATACCCATCTACTGGGCGGTTGCCGATTCGGCGTTGATTTTGCCGACACAGGCGCGAGGCGCGGCGTTGGATGACGGAAAGACGCTCCGCCCCAAGATGAGCTTCCACGGCGTTTCGCCTCGACTGGACTATCTGGCACGCCATCCAACGCCAGTGGCATCTGGCGATGGCCAGGCGATCGAGGCGGAGCGGGAACTGCCCGATGAGCAGCGAGCACCTTCAGCATCGGGAGAATCGCTGGCGCAGCCGTTCGTGCAGACCACCACGCCAACGCCAGCTGCTGTCGTTGCCGGGGCGAACTTTGAAGGACCCGGGTCGGGGATGGCGGGATTCGTGCTGAACACTGTGCCGTCGGACGCGACCATGGGCGTGGGCCCGGATCACATCTTGGCCTGGGTCAACTCCATGTTCGTGGTGTTGGATAAGTCGGGCACGGTCATGATGCCACCGGTCAACGGCAACAGTCTGTTCACGGGCATGCCCAACCTATGCGCTACGACCAATCGTGGCGACCCGCTCGTGCAGTACGACCGCCTCGCCGATCGCTGGATACTGAGCCAGTGGGCGTTCGCAGTGAACGGCAGCGGCGTCCCGATTGCGCCTTATCTCCAGTGCTTTGCCGTGTCGACCACGGGCGATCCCATGGGCACCTACGCGCGCTATGTGGTGCAATTCAGCGCCGTCGCACCGAGCGGCCTCCATGACTACGGCAAGCTCGGCGTTTGGCCGGATGCCTACTACACCTCGCATAACATGTTCGGGGGGTCGCCGGCGGGCGCTTCCACCTGCGCCGGCCTGTGCGCTTCCGATCGCGTCAAGATGCTCGCTGGGGATCCTACGGCAACCATGTTGTGCGCCCCAATTGCGTTTTACGGAGGCGGTGCCGCGTTTCTGCCCGCAGACCTGGATGGCACTACGCTGCCCAGCGATCTGTCCCAGGGCGGCGTCTTCATGCGCGTTTCGACAGCGCCAGCGCTGCGTATTTTGAAATTGAAGCCGGATTTCAGCGCAGGTACGGTCACGCTCAGCGATGGGTTCGGTGGCGCCCCTGGCACGTTCGTAAACTTGCCGCTGCCGGCGACCATCTCGGCGTGCAACGGCGCCGGCGGTGCTTGCATCCCGCAACCGGGCACTGGAAATGTGCTGGATACATTCGGCGGTCGGCTGATGTATCGGCTGGCGTTTCGCAATCGCGCCGGTGTCGAGAGCATGGTGGCCACACACACCGTGGACCCCGACGGGGGCGGTACACGCGACGCTACGTTGCGCTGGTACGAGATTCGCAATCCACTGGGCGATCCTGCCGATCCCGTCGTCGCCAATCGCCCGGTGATTTTCCAGAACGGCACCTACGATCCTGGCACCAGCGGCGACCGCTGGATGGGTTCGATCGCGATGGATGGCGCGGGCAACATCATGCTGGGCTACAGCGTGGTCAATGCTGGCAGCGGCCTCTTCCCCTCGATCGGCATCGCCGCCCGCGAGGCGGCCGACCCGCTCAACACGCTACAGGCGGAAATCATCGCGCATACGGGTACGGGTTCGCAAACCACATTCACACGCTGGGGCGACTACTCGACGATGCAAGTTGACCCTTCCGACGACCGTACATTCTGGTACATCAACCAGTATCTGAGCGACAACTCGTTCAACTGGCGCACCCGCATCGTAAGTTTCCAATTTCCGCCCGACAACATTTTTGCCAGCGGATTCGAGTGAGGTGCGCTGGCGAAAACGGTGGAGTGTCAGGGGGTAAGTCCTCGACAGCAACGGAGTGGCGATCCGTGCACGGTCCCTGGTCATGCATGGCGTATCGTGAGTTGCGAGGTGAGAAGCTCTGGTTTCGGTTTCTCAGGATTAGGGGGAGAGAGCGAAGAAGAGCCGCGCTTTCGCGCGAGTGTGGCGGCGGGAATGATTCGCGCCATCCATGGCGCTCACCCTCGGCGCGGCCGAGGGCCATCGGCCATTCGGCCGATGTTCGCTGCGGCATCCTGCCTCTCGCAGTGAACCCGGGCGCTTTGCGCCGCTGGGCTTCTCAACCCGCCGCCTCCACCATCTAACAAAAAAGCCACCCGAGGGTGGCTTTTTTGTTAGATGGTGGAGGCGGCGGGAATCGAACCCGCGTCCGAAAGCTCTACGTCCTAGGCACTACATGTTTAGCGTTTCTTTGTTCTCATGGCGGGGATGCCGAAACGCGCGCTTACCCTGCCACCAGTCTGTAGATTTTCGTCGCTGCGACCCAGACACACGCAGCGCTTACCCGGTGATAATGATCCGACTTTTGCGAACACCAGTACAAGCGCAGTCGGAGCTTAGGCCTTAAGCGGCCAGTGCGTAGTTGTCGTCGTTGGCAACTAAAGTTTTGCTGCTGGATTAACGAGGAAAGCAACCCCCTCGACATGCACCCAGCGATTTCGAGTCCCCCGTCGAAGCCGATCGCCCCCGGTTGAACTGTTATTGCTAGATGCCATCAGTATAGGGGCGGGCAGCGATGTTTCAAGCGTTTTACTTGGGGTACTGCGCTATGGTTCAGGCTGAAGTGTTGTTTTGTGTATCCAGCCGATGACCCGCCGCAATGCCCGATGGAGCTTATGCAATGAACGAGAAGGTGATCAAGTCGGACGAGGAATGGCGTCGCGAGCTCACGCCGACGCAGTATTCGGTGTGCCGCGGGTCGTCTACCGAGCGTGCGTTTACCGGCAAGTACTGGGATCACCATGAGGCCGGCACGTATGTTTGTGCGTGCTGCAAGGCGGAGTTGTTTGCGTCGACGACGAAGTTCGAGTCGGGCTCGGGTTGGCCGAGTTATTTTCAGCCGCTGTCACGGCAAGCGGTGAGTGAGCACTTTGACGAGGCGCATGGGATGCGTCGGGTCGAGGTGCGCTGCGCGCGTTGTGATTCGCATCTGGGCCATGTGTTTGAGGATGGGCCGGCGCCGACCGGATTGCGTTATTGCATCAATTCGGCTTCGTTGGATTTCAAGGGTTAGTAGGGCAGGGCGGGCGGCACCGTCGGGTGGAGAGAATGGTGGGTTGCACCCCGCTCTAGCTGGGTAGGCGGGAGAGGCAGAGGTGCGGCAGGCCGAGTTCTTGCAACCAGTCTGCGCCGTTGACTGTGCCGAGCAACATGGCCATGGTGGCGGCGGCGCCGGCGACGAGGCAGCTGGGTGCGCTGACGCTGACGCTGGCGAAACTTTCGATGGGCTGACCGCTGCGCGGATCGATGATGTGTGAATAGCGGCGTCCATCGACGATGAGGCAGCGCTCGTAGTCGCCACTGGTGGCGAGGCCGCCTGCGCTGATGTCGATGTGCGCGGTGGCGTGTACGCGGGCGTCGGGCGATTTGATGCCAACGCGCCACGGGCTGCCATCGGCATGGGCACCGATGACGGCGAGATCGCCGCCAAGATCGACCATGCCGTGGCCGAAGCCGGCATCGCGGCATAATTGGGCGACGCGATCAGCGGCGTATTCTTTTACGATGCCGCCGAGGTCCAGGCGCATGCCGGCGACGGGTACGGTGAGTTCGGGACGCTGCCATTGCAGCCGTTGCCAGCCGACGTGACGCAATGCTTCGGCAATCGCCGCGGTGTCGGGAATGCTGCCGCTGCGCAGGTCCCAGAGGCGCGTCAACGCGCCGGTGGTGATGTCGAACAGGCCAGTACTCTGCTGGTGCAAGCTCGCCGCGAAGTCGAGCAGCGCGGCGGTTTCATCGTCGACTATGAGCGAGCGCCCGCTGCCGGCGAGATCTGCGATCTCGGCGATCAGGCTGTCGTCGCGATAGTGCGAGTATTTTCGATCGAGGCGACGCAGTTCTGTTTCGGCGATGGTGAATGCCTGCTGCGCAGCCGGTTCGTGTTCCGCTTCCAGATGCAGCGCACACGGACAACCCATCGCGGCGAAACTGAAGTGAAACGATTGCAGCATCGCTCAATCGAAGCCGTAATCGAAGCCGGCAAAAAAACGGGTGAAACTGACCAGTCCGGGCACGATGTCGTTGGCACTGCCGAGCGCGTAGTGTTCGTTGCTGCGATAGCGTTCGGCGCCGATACTGAGCTCCCAGTCACCAAAGCGTTTGCGCAGATTCAATTTGCCGGATACCGCGCCATACGCCGAGAGTCGAAAATCGCTGGACGCATAGCGCCCGGGGCTGTCGACGAAAAAGGCGCTGTAGAAGTCGGCCGCGGACTGGCTGTAATAACGCAGGCTGGGCACCAGGCGCCAGTCCTTGCCGAGGCTTTGATACCAGGCCACCTCAACACTGTGCGACTGGATCGACCAGTCGTCGTGCACATAGCGGTAGTCCAGATGCAGGGCGGCATTGGCGTCGGCGAATGCGCGTCGATAACGCACGATGGCGGCAGTTTGCAAGCGCAGATCGGGACGCGCGTCACGCAGCACATCGGTGCCAACGGCTACTTGTTTGTAGGGATCGGAAAGATAACCGTCGTGGCGAGTGAGTTGCACACCGGCCTGCAGCACCGACGAACGGTCCAGCACCCAGGCCAGACTGGCAAAGCCCGACGCTGTGTTTTTGTTGGCGTGCTCGATGCGGTTCTGTTCGATCGCATCGCTGGGATCGAGCGAGTCATCGGAGTAGCTGAAACCGTAGCCAAGCGTGAGCTGCGGCGCGAGTGCCTGTGCGCGTTCGAAGCCGAGCGCGAGCGATTTGTAATCGTCTTCATCGGAGATCGACGCGCTGTAGGTGTTGTGATCGGGAATGGCCGGGTCGGTGACCAGTGTCGCCACCAGTTCGCGCCGTGTGTCGCGGATGGTGGCACCGCTCAGCACCTGAATGAGGTCGCCATTGGCGCCGGGCAGGACATACCACGGTGATGATCCGCTCATGACTTCCTGCGTGCCGCTGAGCGACAACGCGGCGCGTTCGCCGATGCCTTGGTCGAGGCGGAATTGATGCGCGCGCACGAAATAGCGCTCGCGGCTACCAATCACCCGGCCGGTCTGCGGATCTTCATCGTATTCGGAGTAGCGATAGCTGGTGCGCGTTTTCTGGCCCTGATCGGCGGCCGGTGCATCCGACGCCACGCTCGGTTCGGCGGGCGCGTCTGCAACCGCGTGCACCGCGCTGACGCTGAGCGCCGCGGCCGCGCCCAACAGCATGCGCAGCGAGGCAGAACTGCACGATGGCGCGACCGGGGCGGAGGCAGGCTTGGGGCATTGTTTGACGGGCTTCATCCGATGGTCTCTGAGTGCGCGATGTTGCGGGGCGATCGATTCAGTGTCCGCGATGTTTGAATCAATTGCAGCCGCAGCCACCGCCGGCAGCGCCAAGTTGGCCTGAGGTACCTTCCTTGCTGAATTTCACATGATCCGCCATCGCGCCTTCGAGCGCATCAGGCTGCCATTGCATGTCCCAGCGCGCCAGCCTGCCGCGTTCCCAGGGCTGCACTGTGGTGGTGCTGGCGCACGCGCCGAGCACGATCAGCACTGGCAACAGCAGCAGCTTGAACATCGTGCTGCGCTCAGTTCGCATGTTGCTTCTCCTCTGCGGTTTTCTCGGTGATCGTTGGTTGCACGACCGGCTTTTCTGCAACCAGTTCCTGGATTTTGCTGCGCAGCGGCGCCAGGTCTTTCAAATTGAATCCGACGTGGCGCGAGCGCAGTACGCCTTCGCGGTCGATCAGATACGAGGACGGCATACCCTTGAGCGCGTAAGCGGTGGCAACCGCGCCCTCGGCATCACGGACCAGCAAAAACTTTAGCGGATGACGTTTTAGAAAGGCGAGCGCGTCGCCCTTGTCTTCGTCCAGATTGACCGCCAGCACTTCGAAATCTTCGCGTGCGAATTCATCCCAGAGTTTCTGATACTGCGGCAATGATTCTACACACGGGCCGCACCAGGATGCCCAGAAATCGACAAGCACCACTCGACCGCGCAGGCTTGCCAGTGTGACTTGCTGATCGGATTGCAACTGTGGCAGTGCGATCGCCGGAGCCGGCGTTGCAAGCTCGACGGCATGCACCGGTCGCATGCAAAATTCGCTGAGCAGCGCGACGCTCAGACAAAGTGCACTGAATGTGCGCGGTGAAACCCGTTGACGACCGTGCTTGTGCATGCAATTTGCTACCGGTTGGATTGGACGCTGGCGGTGGCGGTGACTGCCGGCGCTGGGCAGGAGAGTCCTGCAGGCAGCGTCAGTCGTTTCAGGATCATGTTGCCAGTACCAAACCCGACCACCGAGTTGAAATCGACGCGACCGTTGCTGCAGTCGGTGAAAGTGAAAGTGAGGCTGCCCCAATCGGTGCGCACTACTTCGGCCGGATTGAAGTTGGGAATGAAGCGCGCGCCGGTGCTGCGTACCGCCGTCATCGTGGCGGTGTTGCCAACGATCGGGCCGACGCCACCGAACCAGGCTTGCTGGCCATCAGGCGTAAAAGTAAACCAGTACGCCAGCAACAAGTTGCCCGGCAGAATCTCGACAAAGATGCCATGCCCACTCTGCGCGGTGTCGTACCAGGTGCCGGTATAGCCCGCGCCAAGCGGAGTTGGCGTCGGCGTGCCTTCAACCGTGAGCGAACCGGCCATGCCTTCGCCGGGCCCACCATGTGGCTCACAATAGAAATCAAAAGCGCCGGGTGTGTTGAAGGTAACCGTGGCACTCCACGCAGCAGGTGTGGCCTGGCCCCCACTTTGCGTGCAAGAGCTGGCACAGCGGAAGCCGCCCGCCTGCGACGCCACGTTGTGGGAACCGCCCGCGTTGGTGAACGTAACAGTGTCGCCGACAGCGATGGTGAGGCGATTGGGCGTAAAGCGGAATCCGTTGCCTCCCACCGCAACATTGTGATTGGCGGACAGGGCTGGCGTGGCGCTGGCCAGCAGGAGCAGGATTAAAATCAGCCGGGCGGGCAGCGCTGAGACGGAAATGACGCTCTCCTACTATTGACGACTGGACGCGGAGTCCACCTTGAGGAATTTGATCTGGAGCGATGGAACGCGACGGAAGCCTGCTCGATTATTGCTCAGATCCGACAAGCCGTGCACTGACGAATGGGGGTAGAAACTCGCGCAATTTCGAGTTGGTCAGAGGCCATCGCGCCCAGGTGCGCTCCTACCGTAGGAGCGCACCTGGGCGCGATGGTTTGGAGTTCGGCAAAGTCTGTCGCGGCCGGGTCCGCTCCTACGCGG
>JANMSL010000119.1:0-3473 GCA_031389245.1 Lysobacterales bacterium
CGGCCAGATGGCAATCCCGCCGAATCCCGGGAGTGTGGTGGCAGTAGCCAGAACCTGTCCCGCTGCGCTGACGTAAGACCCGACCCCGGGCAGCCCACCGGCACGTGGCAATGGAGTCAGGGTGTATTCCAGTACCGAGAAGGTCTTCTGATAATTGGCCCACAGGTCGCCGTCGCGATCGAAGGCGAGCCCGCCCACGGTGTCACCCTGGAACAGCGCGGGGTTCAGATCAATCTGATGCACTGGAACGGTTGCACCGAATCCGGCGTCGTCCAGTTGCCACTGCGCGAAACCTGAGATCGTTGGCTCGCCATTGTTGCCGACCCAAAGACTGTCGTCGGCGTCGAATGCCAAACCCTCTGGCAAGTTGAGTGAGTTTCGCGCGCCGGGCAGCGCAGCAATGGTGCCGGTCCTGTCGATCGCACCGGTGGCCGTATTCATCCGCACCAAGGTGTTGTTGTTGTAGTTGCTGATCCATAGGCGGCCCAAGGCGTCGAATTCAAGGCCAGCGGGCACGTCCAGACTGGCCGCAGTCAATTGGGTTGCTGCCGGATTGCCGCTCGCCGCCAGATTCGCCAGGGTGTATTTGAGCACACGGTCGATCGCGCCGAAATTGCTTTGCGTGACATAGGCGAAACCGCCGAAAAAGGCCATGTCGAAAATGTCGCCGTTGTTACCGCCGACCGGGCCGATGGTGACGCTGGGCGCCGGATTCGCAGCGTTCAACAAGTCCGCTTGCGTGTAGCCGAGCAGACGCTTGGTGGCACCGTTGTCGACCACCCACAGCTTGCCATCGGGCCCGAACGCAAGCGCGTTTGGCAGCACCGCGGCGCCCAGCGGCGCAGTGCGCAGCAGTGCGAAGCCAGCGCCGCCACGGCGATAAATCCTGATGGCGCTGGTGGTGTACTGCGGTACGAACATCAGTTCCGGCTCGACAATGGTCAACACCGCCATGCTCGGTACATCCAGCGCAGCGCCGACTGCGTTGGACAGGGCCAGAGCGACGGTCTCGTTGGTTTCAGGCAGGCCATCGTCGACAATGGGCACGTCAAAAGTTTTGGCAAGGGCATCGCCATCGCCCCAGAACAATGTGCCATTGCTGTTGTTGTAGTCGCCGGGGGCGACGGCTGTGACGTCGCTGGTGGCGTAATCAACGCTGGCAGGGCCATCGCTGCCGCCGACGCGCTGCACGGTGATGGTCACCAACCCATCCGACTCTCCCACGCTGTAATTCGCAGTACTGAAGCGCAACTGTCCAGGCGCCGCCGCAGCGTCATCGTTGGTGATCGTACCGATCGCCTGGCCATCGGTGATGGTGCCCGCGCTCGGGTTGCTCAGATTCAGAAAGAAGCGCTCGTCGGACTCGAATGCGGTATCGCCATTGACATCGACCGTCGCTGTTTGCGTCGTCGCATTGGGCGCGAACGTCAGTGTCGTCAGCGCCAACGCGATGAAGTCACTGGGCGCTGTTGCCGAGTCATCCACACTCTGCACCTGTATGCTGTCGGTTGCCGCCAAGCCACCACCACGAGTGATGGTGAAGGTGAATGTGGTGACGCCAGCGTCGCCCTCGTTGCTGCTCACGTCGTTGATGCTGAAAGTAGGCGCGACAATGACACCGCTGCCCTCAAAGCCGTCGGAAAAAATGTTGGGCGATGCTGGCGGTGTTGCGATCAGGGTCACATCGTCGATATACAGCGTGGGCTGCATGCCGGGCGCATCTGATTGCAAATCGAAGCGGTCGAAGGTTCCGGAAAAGGCCAGAGGCGCGTTCGCGAACCGCACGTCGACCAGGCGCCATTCATTGGCGGCGATGGCACTGCCGGTGATGAAGCTGTCGAGCTCGACATTGGCGACCGGCACGCCGCCCAGATTGTCATACAGCTGGAATCGGAGCTGCTGGCCGCCTTCGATACCACCGTGCACATAGAAGCGCACGCCCACGTATTGCGTGGTATTGAAATCCGTCGTCTCGTGCGGAAACGCCACGGCGTTGGGATCGTTGCCGGTGAACGCTATCGCGAAGGGTGACGCGTTGTGCGTGGTGGTGGCGTGCAGCAGATTGGTGCCACCGCCGTAGGAGTAACCGTCGACAAAGCCATTTTGCAGAGCGTCGTCGTAAACCACTAAATCCTGGGCCGTCGCCGCGAAGGCAAAGCCGAATAGCAGTAAGCAGGTGCACAGTCGCATGGATAACCCCAGTTGCGTGCGTCAACGAATGCAGCGCACATTTACCTTCATCAACAGGAAATGGCCCAGAAAGTGGACAAGCGCGATACCGAATGTAGGAGCGGCGTCAGCCGCGAAGGGTTTGCCTGGGCGTTTGCATGGCCAATGTGTTGAGCAACATCTTCGCGGCTCACGCCGCTCCTACGTGACTTTGCTACATCGCAGCCAGACGATCCAACGCAGCGCCTTCCAGCCTGAATCCGGTCCAGTCGTCCTGAGCTACTGCGCCCAGCTTCTTGTAGAACCCGATCGCCGATTCGTTCCAGTCCAGTACTGCCCATTCGAATCGAGCACATTGGCGCTCCGCCGCGGTCTTCGCCAGATGGATGAGTAAAGCCTTGCCGATCCCGAAGCTGCGGAATTCGGGCCGGACGAACAGGTCTTCAAGATAGATACCGGCGCGACCCGCAAAGGTCGAGAAATTGTGGAAAAACAGCGCCATCCCAGCTGGCGCGCCATCAACCATGGCGATCATCACCTCGGCGCGGCGTTGGCTGCCAAACAGTGCTTCGTTCAGCAGCGCTTCGGTAGCCACAACTCGATCCAGCAATTTCTCGTACTCGGCCAGCTCGCGGATCAGCTGCAGGATCAGCGGGACGTCAGTTGGTACGGCGGGGCGGATGGCCAGGGTCATGTGGAAACTATAGCGGAGGCCTGAGCCCCCAATCACAGTTCTGGATATGTGTATTTCCCCTGGGACGCGCGACCTACCTCTGGCAGCGCGCATTGGCTATGCTCCGGTGATGGCTTGTTGTCTTTATTCTGCAGTTTCTGGGGAGGGAAGGCGTGCGTCCAACCGATATCAAGAATCCGGATTACTTCCACAAAGTGGTGGATTGTCAGTGGGCCTGTCCGGCGCATACGCCGGTGCCCGAGTACATTCGGCTGATCGCCGCCGGTCGTCACGACGATGCCTACATGGTCAACTGGTACTCGAATGTGTTTCCCGGCATTCTCGGCCGTACCTGCGATCGACCGTGCGAACCGGCGTGCCGGCGCGGCCGCGTCGAGGAAAACAACGGTGACAAACCTGAGCCGGTCGCCATCTGCCGGCTCAAGCGCGTCACCGCCGACCTCAAGTCCGATATCCGCGCGCGCCTGCCGGCCGCCGGCCCCGGCAACGGCCGCCGCGTGGCGTGCGTCGGCGCGGGTCCGGCCTCGCTCACCGTCGCGCGCGACCTCGCGCCGCTCGGCTACGACATCACCGTGTTCGACGCCGACCCCAAGGCCGGCGGCTTCATGCG
>JANMSL010000150.1:0-5129 GCA_031389245.1 Lysobacterales bacterium
CTGTCGCTTAGACGAGAAGCGGAAGTCACGTCCGGCGAAGTGGCCCTTGTGCCTGGCGCCGAGGCGCTGGCTCGCGTTCGCGCACGCATCGCGTGAGCTGGTGGCTTCACCCCGAAGCCGAGTCTGAGCTTGGCGATGCTGCGGTCTACTATGCCTCGCATGCCAGCAGGGCAATCGCGTTAGCGTTTGTCTTGGAGTTCGAGCGTGTGCTGGGCTTGCTGGTTGCCAACCAATTCCTGGGTGGTCTAGCCAACGACGGGCTGCGCGTCTACCCGTTCAAACGGTTCCCCCACTCAGTGGTCTATCGCGACGACTCCGCCGGACCGCGAATTTATGCGGTAGCGCACCAACGCCGCGAGCCGGAATACTGGAACCGTCGAATCTAGAATTTGCAGTTTGAGGCGGCCTCCGCATTGCGTCTAAAGAGCATGTCCCAAAGTCCAATCACACGATTTGCAGTGCGATCTATCGCGTGGTTTACTGTGCGCTGAAATCTAGCGGAGGTTTGAAAAGTGCCAGAAATCAGCGCCAACGCATTGAAAATACAAGGCATTGCGGCTATAGAGTCGGCGTTGGAGAAACATCCCGAGGCGACCATCTCGATGCGCGGAAAGGATCGCTACGTAGTGATGGAGATCGCCCACTACCACTATCTGCGCGAGTGCGAACTGGCCGCTGCGCTGGCCGAAACACGGGCGGATATCGAGGCGTCGCGGTTGGTCCGTGAGACAGCTGAGGAGCACCTGAGTCGCCTTGATTCGATGCAATGAGCTATACGCTGATCTTCACTGACCAATATGTCAGGCGTGCGGCGCGATTTCTCAAACGCCATCCGGAGCTGAGGCAGCAGTATCTCAAGACCCTGCAATTGCTTGAGGTCAATCCGAAGCATCCTTCGCTGCGCTTGCACGCACTGGAAGGCAGGTTTCTGGGGCTCCATTCGATCTCGATCAATTTGTCATACCGCATCACACTGGAATTATTGATCCGCGATCGCGAAATCATCCCGGTGAATGTCGGCGATCATGATGCGGTCTACTAGACTCACGCCCTGCCCCACCGTCGATAGGTCATCCGCCATGAGAAATTGTTCGCGTCTTCGCCAATTCGCACCCATCGTCGCTGTCTGCGTACTCTCGGCACTGCTCGCCGCCTGCGGCTCGCGTGAGATCAAGCGGGTCAATCCGCCGCAGGTGTCGATCCAGAAACTGGAGCTGCAGTCGGGACGGCATATCGTGCTGGAGCTGCGTGTGCAGAATCACAGCGATGTGCCCATGCAATATGCACACGTGACGCTGGATCTGCAGCTTGCGAGTCGCGATGCGACGCGGATCGACATGGATACCAGCCTCGATGTGCCGCCGCATTCGGCCGAGGTGGTGGCGTACAACTTCCAACCCAATGACGAGATCGCGGCGGCGTTCGAGCGCGCATTGGAGGCCGGGATTACCTATCGGCTGCGCGGGGAAGTGCAAAGTACCGAACCGCGGCGCACCGATCTGGTGGAATACGACGGCCGGCTCAATCCAGTACCGGGCAAGCCCGGCGAGTTCCGCTGAACCCAGTCAGCGACTCGAACGTAGGGTGGGAGCAACCCACCATTTTGCAACCCGACAAAGTGGTGGGTTGCGGCCACCCTATGCTGCAGCCGATTTGCAACAAATAAGTTCCATCCCGACCCCAACGTTGGTTACGGAGATCGAGTATGAGCCGCTACACCGCACCGCTTCGCGAAATGCGTTTTGTCTTGTTCGATGTGCTCGAAGCCGAAAAGGTGTTTGCCAGTCTCGAAGGCTTCGACGAAGCCACACGCGATCTGATCGACGCAGTACTCGACGAGGGCGCGCGTTTCACCGAGCAGGTGCTCGCGCCATTGAATAAGACCGGCGACGAAGAAGGTTGTCGCTGGGAAAATGGCGAGGTGCATTCACCCAAGGGGTTCAAGGAAGCCTACGCACAATTTGTCGCTGGCGGCTGGAACGGACTGACCGCGCCCACGGAATTTGGCGGACAAAACCTGCCAGAAGTAGTCGGCGCCGTATTCAAGGAAATGATCGACGCGGCCAATCTGAGCTGGGGCACGTATCCGCTGCTGTCGCACGGAGCGACCGAATCGTTGAAGCACGTGGGCTCAGCCTGGCAACAGGAAGCCTTTCTCAAGCCCATCGTCGAGGGCCGCTGGACTGGAACCATGTGCCTGACCGAACCGCATTGCGGATCGGATCTGGGGCTGTTGAAGACCAAGGCCGAGCCTAACGCCGATGGCACGCATCGCATCAACGGAACCAAGATTTTCATCACCGCTGGCGAACACGATATGACCGAAAACATCGTGCATCTGGTGCTGGCGCGCCTGCCCGATGCGCCGCCGGGCGTGCGCGGAATCTCGTTGTTCATTGTGCCCAAGATCAAAGTCGGCCGTGACGGCGTGATGGGCGAACGCAACGCGCTGGGCTGTGGTTCGATCGAACACAAGATGGGCATCAAGGGTTCGGCCACCTGCGTCATGAACTTCGACGGTGCCGAGGGCTATCTGATTGGCGAACCGAACAAGGGACTGGCTGCAATGTTCCTGATGATGAACAGCGCGCGTCTCGCGGTCGGGCTGCAAGGCCTGGGACTGATGGAGCGCGCCTGGCAGAATTCACTCGCCTATGCGCGCGATCGTTTGCAGGGGCGCGCTCTGACCGGACCCAAGCGCCCGGACAAGCCAGCCGATCCGCTTACGGTGCATCCGGACATCAGGCGCATGCTGTTTACGCAGAAGGCGCTGATCGAACCAGGGCGCGCGCTGGCCTATCGCGCGGTACTACTGGTCGATGAAGCAGCGCGTGCCAAGGATCCGGCCGCGCGCAAGCAGGCCGACGATCTGCTCGGATTTCTCACCCCGATCGTCAAGGCCAGCCTCACCGAATTTGCCAACGAGTGCTGTTATCACGCGCAGCAGATATTTGGCGGCCATGGCTACATCAGCGAATGGGGCATGGAACAATTCTCGCGCGACGCACGCATCACCACAGTTTATGAGGGCACCACCGGCATCCAGGCGATGGACTTGATTGGGCGCAAGGTGCTGCAGTTGCAGGGCGCAGGGCTGAAATTGTTCGGCGCGGAGATCGGCGCGTTTTGCGCCGAGAAGGCCAGCGACGCTTCGCTGGCTGAATTCATCGAACCGCTGGCACGCCTTACCCAGGAATGGATGGAATTGACACTGGGCGTAGGCAAAGCGGCGCAGTCAAATCCCGATGAAACGGGCGCAGCCGCGCACGATTATCTTTTCTATTCGACCTACACCGCGTACGCCTACTACAGCGTCAAGCTGCTGGCAGCAGCGGCAAATCAACCCGCGGAGTTTCGTGATGCCAAGCTTGCCAACGCGCGCTTCTATTTTCAGCGCATCGTTCCGCGTGCCTATGCGCACGCGGCGGCGATCCGTTCCGGCAGCGGCAATCTGATGAGCCAGCCGGAAGCACTGTTCGTGTAGCGACGCACCTCGACTCCCTGTTGAGTCGAAGCGCAGCTACTTCTCCTGCGCAGCAAATTCGCGCTCCACGATTGGCACCAACGCAGCGGTGAATCGGTCCGCTTCTTCGGCGGAGAGGTGCGACCACTCGGGTTGGGTAAACCCCTGCAATTGGGTGTAGTCCATGAAGTGGATGCCGCGCGCACCGGTTCGTTGCAGCAGCAGATCCCAGGTCAGGGCGCGCGGCAGATCGCGCTCCTCGGCCTGGTTCAACGGGCCGATGCTGGGCGCTCGAATAAACAAAACGGCGACGCCCCGCGCGCGCAACTTGGCCACGGCCACCACTGCCCTTGCGATCTGCGCGTCGGCGATCACCTGCATCTTGGCCGGCGTATCCATGTGCGGAGGTGGCCGTGCCAGTCGCGACATCCACACGTTTTGCACCATCGTCTGATAGCCCGGGTCGGTCTCAACTTTCTGCCACATGCGGGTATTTCTTCCCGCTCCCTGAACGGACAACTTGCGCACCGGAGGAAACTCGCGCAGCCCCGGACGTGGCGGCCACGCTTGCCGTTCGACGACTGCAGCAAGCGCAAAGTCAGGATCGTTGAACGCGAGAAAGGGTTCCAGCAGGCGTTGCGACAACCAGTGGCCGCTGCGTTGTGACGGCCCTTGATTGCGATAATAGGGAATCACATCACCGCGCACTTCGCGACCACTGAAAAACAATCCCGGCGTCACGCCAATCAGCAGACGACCTTGAAAATCGGGATCATTGGCCAGGTCTTCCAGAAACGACATGGGCGAGGTGCCTTCCAGCGCCAACTGAATCGGCGCGGTGCCGGCGACGCGTTGCCATACCGGCAGCTGCACATCAAACAGTACGCGCGATGAGCCGATGATCACGGTCTTGTCACCTTCGCCGCTATTGATGCGACGACGCTGTTCGGCCCAGTGGCCATCGCTGTTGCGATAACCCGGCACCGAACCAAAGGCGCGCCAATGCGATTCCCATACACCGATCAGTAGCAGTGCCAGCGCCAAAGCGCCCAACGCGATTCCACCCCATGGACGTGCTGGAATGTCGCGCTCGGGCACCGGTTGCGCCACGCCAGGTCGATCCGAAGCGGTCAGGCGCAAACCCGGTGCGGGAGACGCACTGTGCTGCTGCGATTCGACTTGCGCCGGGTGGACAGTGGTCGGCGGAGAACTGGCCTGTTCAGAACTGGAAGTAGATGAAGGCATTGCCTGCTCCTTGAGCGATGACGATGGCAAACGCCATCAGGCCCCAGACGATCGACAACAGCCATGCCGGCACGCGCGCAACAGTCGATTCCAGCGTGCGCTCCCGCATCACCCAGTGCGTGCACACAATCATCCCGATGATCACGCTGACCGCAAGCACATGCACGCTGGGCAGAATCGGCGCTGCATTGGCATTGGCGCCAAACATGCCGCGCAACATTAACCAGGCTTTGTCGAAACTCCTCGCCCGGAAAAATACCCAGGTGATATTGATCAGCGCATAAGTGAGCAGGCCGAGCAACACCAGCATCAGCGCGCCCGGTCGGTATTCTCTGAAACGATTGCGCAGCATGCGCTCGACGGCAAGGTAGACGCCGTGCAACCCACCCCAGACGACGAAGGTCCAGCTCGCGCCGTGCCA
>JANMSL010000183.1:0-2022 GCA_031389245.1 Lysobacterales bacterium
GTCCACATGACCGCTCCGACGATGCAGAAAATCCTTAGTCCTGGAGTAACCCATGAACCGCACATTCCGTCCCCTTTCCGTCGCGATTGCGCTTGCGTTGTGCGCGCCTCACTTGCTGGCTCAGGAAACCACTGAAGAAGCGAAGACAATGGATACGATGATCGTCACCGGCACCCGTGCCAACGATCGCACCGTGGCCGAATCGGCCGCGCCAATCGACATCATCACGCCGGAAATGTTGGAGTCTTCCGGCACGGTTGAACTGGCGACCGCACTCTCGCGGGTATTGCCATCACTTAATTTTCCGCGCCCGGCAATTTCTGACGGCACCGACGCGGTTCGTCCGGCGCAGTTGCGCGGTCTGTCGCCCGATCAGGTGTTGGTTCTGGTCAATGGCAAGCGTCGCCATTCCACCGCATTGATCAACCTCAACGATAGCCAGGGACGCGGCTCGTCACCGGTGGATCTCAATGCCATTCCGATCGCAGCCATCGATCGCGTTGAGGTACTGCGCGACGGCGCCTCTGCGCAGTACGGCTCGGACGCGATCGCCGGTGTGATCAACATCGTGCTCAAAGGTAGCGACCATGGCGGCAGCATCAGCGGACGCGTCGGCCAGTACAGCGCGGGTGATGGCGAGCAGGGACAGTTATCCGGCAACGGCGGCTTCGCGCTCGGCGACAGCGGATTCCTGCATCTGGCTGGGCAAGCAGGCAATCAGGATCAAACCGACCGTGCGCGCCCGTTCACCGGTACGCCTACGGCGAGCACACCGCCGTTGGGCCGGGTGGTGCAACGCTATGGCGATCCGGATATTGATCAGGGCGCGGTCTCCTACAACACCGAGTTCGGCCTGGGCGAGACCTATACCTTGTATTCGTTCGGATCGATCAGCGAGCGCGATGTGCTGTCCAACGGATTTTTCCGTGCTGCGGGCGATGCGCGCAATATTCCAGCGATCTATCCCAATGGTTTTCTGCCGAAGATCCACAACGTCGCCAAGGACCGTGCCGGCGTACTCGGACTGCGCGGCACGTTGGGCAATGACTGGACGGTCGATCTGAGTTTCAACCACGGCTACAACCACCTCAGCTTCGACATCGAGAACAGCCTCAACCGCAGCCTCGGCCCGACATCTCCAACGGAGTTTTATGCTGGCGCCCTGGAAGTGACGCAGAACGTACTGAACCTTGATGTCGAAAAGGCCTTCGACGTCGGCGGCATGGACTATCCATTGTTGTTTGCCTTTGGCGCGGAATGGCGCGGCGACAAGTTCAACCAGAGCCCGGGTGAGCTGGCGTCGTATGTCGACGGTGACGGGCCACTGATCAACACACCACCTGGCGCTCAGGTGTTTCCCGGCTTCCAACCCGGTGACGCCGGCCACCATGATCGTCATAGCTATTCGGTCTATGGTGACCTGGAAGCAGAATTCACTGACAAGTTCTCCGGCAGTGTCGCCGCGCGTTACGAGGACTACAGCGACTTCGGCACAACCACATCCGGCAAGTTGTCGGCGCGTTATGTGTTTACCGATGCCGTTGCATTGCGCGGCACCGTGTCCACTGGTTTCCGTGCGCCTTCGCTGCAGCAGCAATTTTTCCAGTCCACTGCCACCAATTTCATCGGCGGCGTTCCCTTTGACGTGCGTACATTCTCGGTAAGCAACCCGACCGCGATCGCACTGGGTTCGGAACCGCTGCGGGCTGAGGAGTCGACCAACATCGGACTCGGTCTGGTGCTGCAACCGGCGGAGGCGCTGTACATCACCATCGACGCCTACCGTATCGACATCGATGACCGCATCATCCTTTCGGAAAACCTGATCGGAGCGCCGGTCACGGCATTCCTGCAAACCCAGGGTATCTTCGGCGTCACCGGCGGTCGTTACTTCACCAATGCAGTCGACACCAGAACCAGGGGCATCGACGTCATCGGCACGTACGGCTGGGCGCTTGAGAACAGCAACTTCGATCTGACCGTGGGATACAACCGCAGTGATACCGATATCACCCGGATCGC
>JANMSL010000185.1:0-2657 GCA_031389245.1 Lysobacterales bacterium
TGTCAGCAGCGGTTGTAAATTGACACAGGGCAGCGATTGAAAGTTGATACACCGAGTTGAGAGAATCGGCGATTTCAAAGGCGCCGTTGATTACTAACGAGGTGTATGTGGAAATTGAAATTCTGAGGAAGCACGGTTTCAGTCTGCGGCGGATAGCAGCTGAAGTAGGTTGTGCGGTGAACACGGTGCGTAGTCATTTGGCGACGGGAGTTTCCCCGATCTACGAACGTCAGAAGAAGCGGCCCAGCAAGATCGCTGCATACGCGGACTACCTGCGCGAACGGCAGGCGGCAGCGCATCCGAACTGGATTCCGGCGACCGTGCTCTATCGTGAGATAGTTGAGCGCGGTTACGAAGGCGGCATGAGCCAGTTGCGGGCGTTTCTGCGCACAATTCGACCGGCGCTTCCTGCCGATCCGGTGGTCCGGTTCGAAACGGAGCCAGGCGAGCAGATGCAGGTGGACTGGGTTGAATTTCGCAAAGGGAGCGAACCGCTCTACGCCTTCTGCGCGACCTTGGGCTACAGCCGGGCCAGCCACGTCGAATTCGTTAGCGACATGAAAGTCGGGAGCTTGATCGAATGCCACCAGAAAGCGTTCGTCGCATTCGGCGGGGTTCCCAAACGCCTATTGTTCGACAACATGAAGACCGTCGTTCTGGAGCGTGATGTCGATGGTCCGGGAGAACATCGCTATCACGCGGGATTTCTAGACTACGCCAAGCACTGTGGTTTCGTCATCAAACTATGCCGCCCGTACCGCGCTCGCACCAAAGGCAAGGTCGAGCGGTTCAATGGCTACCTTCGCCGCTCCTTCTACGTGCCGTTAGCGTCCCGGCTCAAGCAAGCCGGTCTGCAACTTGATGTCGTTACCGCCAACGCCGAAGTCAGGCGGTGGCAGAAGGACGTCGCCAACGAGCGGTGTCACGGCACCACGGGAAGCAAGCCGGTCGATCGCCTGCACGACGAGCAACGACATCTGCAAGCGTTGCCGGCACCGTGGCGCGGCGACATCGCGGCGGCTCGGCCGGTGGTCGCGTTGTTGCCCGTCGGCGCGCAGCAGGCGCGCACGGTGGCGGTGAGCGCCCTGATGGCCGCACCGACACCGATGCAGCACCCACTGGCCGTCTATGAGCAGTTGCTTGTCCAACTGCGCGCTGTGACGGAGATGACCTCATGAACCTCCAGCACGAACGAATGCTCTCGCTATGCGAAAGCCTGAACTTGCCCTTTGTCGCGCAGAGCTACGCCATTGCCGCGCAGGAGGCCGCCCAGCAGGACACCGCCTACAGCGACTTCCTCGAGCAGCTCCTGAAGACCGAAGCAGCAGGACGCTGTGTGCGGAAGCAAAGCATGCTGACGCGGCTGGCCGGGTTCCCGGCAATCAAGACGCTCGAGGACTTCGACTACGACTTTGCCGCTGGCGTCAAACGAAGTCAGATTGACGAATTGGCTGGTTTGGGCTTTGTCGAGCGTAGTGAGAACGTCGTTCTGGTCGGGCCGTCAGGTGTCGGCAAGACGCATCTGGCGATCGCACTGGGCTACCGGGCGGCACAGGCCGGCATCAAGACGCGGTTCACCACCGCCGCCGATCTCCTGCTGACACTCTCGGTGGCGCATGCGCAAAACCAGTTAAAAACCGTCATGCAGCGGGCTATTGCCGGCTATCGACTGTTGATCATCGACGAGATTGGCTACTTGCCGATGACTCGCGAGCAAGCCAATCTCTTCTTCCAGGTGATTGCAACGCGCTACGAGAAGGGTAGCCTGATCGTCACCAGCAATTTGCCGTTTGGTCAGTGGGATACCACCTTTGCTCAGGATGCGACGCTGACGGCGGCACTGCTCGATCGCTTGCTGCACCATGCGCGGATTGTGCCGATTGCCGGCGAAAGCTACCGCCTGAAAAACCAGCGTCAGGCCGGGATGGTTCACGCCCGGAAGACGCCGACCGCATGAACGCCGAGCTAGTGGGCCATCCTTCCGGTCGGGCCTACGGCCCGCCCTCCAGGCTGTCCCATCAGCGCCAAGTCCGAGGTTTGGGGGTGTATCAGTTTTGAATCGCTGCTAAAGGCAAAAGTGTGTCAGTTTTAAATCGCCGTTGACAGCCAGCACGTCGACAGGGTTCTTGCTCAAAATTCCGATCAGTTGCATAAGTCTCGCTTTCTTGTTTTTAGTGTGGCAGTGCGTCGTTCTGCTACAAAAACGCGATCAGTCCCGTCTCGGTCAGTCCTTCGCTGCAAGCAAAGTCGGCAAGCCAGGCTTGTATCGTCTCCGGCATCTCATCGAAGCCCAGGTCGCTGGCGACGACATACGCCACCTGCGCGTTGAGTTCTTCTTGCCCCTCGGTCTCTTCCCGCAGGTCGAGTTCTTCTTGCAGTGCGTCGAGTTGGTCTTGCATCAAGAGCCGGTTCGCGTTCATCGCGGCGAAACGTGATTGGTCGTAAGTAGCGGTGTTCAACATGGTCTTCTTCTTTCTTTTTGTGGTGGTGATTTGGAATACACACAGTACTCGTAAGGGATTGCAATGTACACGGTTATTTAAAAATAAGTCTTTGAATATAAACGACAATCTGTAGTGTATGGGTTTGTTGACGGATTCCAAGGGAGTATGCACGTACGGTTTCAGCCAAAGAAAAAGGCCACTCGAAAGTGGCCT
>JANMSL010000233.1:0-4135 GCA_031389245.1 Lysobacterales bacterium
GTGGTCATCGACGCTGACCTGCAGGACCCGCCCGAGTTGATCAGGGACTTCTGGCAGAAGTTCGAAGAGGGCTTTGATGTGGTCTATGGTCAACGCGCCACGCGCGCCGGTGAGAGCTGGTTGAAGCGCGCCACCGCCAGCGCTTTCTATCGAGTGATGAATCGCATGAGCAAGACGTCGGTGCCGCGCGACACCGGCGATTTCCGGCTGATGTCACGGCGCGCTGTCGCAGCGCTGAAACAACTGCGTGAACGTCATCGCTTCATGAAGGGCCTGTTCGCATGGGTCGGCTTCAAACAGGTGGGCCTGGTCTATCACCGCGAGCCGCGTGCCGCCGGTACGACAAAATTCAACTATTGGAAACTTTGGAACTTCGCACTCGAAGGCATCACTTCGTTTTCCACCGTGCCGCTGCGCATGGCGACTTACGTCGGTTTGCTGACCGCGTTGATTGCGTTTGGCTACGGCGGATTTATTGTGTTCAAAACCTTGATGTATGGTGATGCCGTGCGCGGCTATCCGAGCCTGATGACGGTAATGCTGTTCCTCGGCGGTATCCAGTTGATGGCGCTCGGCATGATCGGCGAATATCTGGGACGCATGTTCGAGGAGAGCAAGCAGCGGCCGCTGTATTTGCTGGACGTGGCGCAAGCGCCGCGGCGGGCGCCGAACGCTGAGTCGTAGCACTGTCGCAGTGGCACACAATGGCTCCGCGGCCGAGGCAGAGGGCCGCGATGTACACGCTAAACTGTCACACCTGCTGCTGATTTCTCCAGCATCGGTTGCACAAAATCATCGGGCGTTGGAGAGAATCCGCGCGCTCGCCAATTTGGCAATGCAGCGCTGGCGACTCCGCAGTCGGCAATCTGATCTGCGTGCCAGCGCAGCAATGCTGCGCGCAACGCCGGCCCACGCCCACCCAGAATTCCGCAGCCCGCTCGCATCAACCAAAGCGGCATGCGCAGGCAGCGGGCCTGCGCCGCGGAAGCGACACGCATCCACATCTCGGCCACCGGCAATTGTTCGGCACCGGCCACGGGAATCGTGGCGCCGACGCTTTGTGCACACAGCAGAGACGCCAGGCATGCGTCCGCGACGTCGGCAGCGTGTACTGGCTGACGCAGCCCACCGGCAACGCCGGGCACTGGGACGAATCCGTAGCGCCGCCCAACTCTGTAAAGCGAGGAAAGACTGCGATCGCGTGCTGCGCCCCAGATCAGTGTCGGACGCAGAATAGTCCACTCGATGGCGCGTGCATTGCAGGTATCGCGCAACTGCTGTTCGGCGCAATGCAAGCGCACAGCCAGATCGCGCTCGGAAGGATCGGTCGAATCACGCTTGGCTTCGATGCTCATGGAGCCAAGCGCAACCACCCGGCGCAGTTGCGGCGTTTGGATGCGCGCAAGCCAGCCGGCAAACGCGTCAAGTGGGCCGGCAGAAACAATGCTGGTGGACAAGCTCGCTGCGCCGTCGCTGTACAAATCACAGTTGCGCCAGCGGATCGGGCCATCGGTGTCTTCAGCGTGCGCGACCATGCTGCGCGACCACGCGATGGCGCTGCGTTGCTCTGCGCGCAAGCGGCGTATCAGCCACGACCCGACTGCGCCGCTGGCGCCAAAGACATGCAAATCACTCATGGCGCCATTGTCACCGGGATTGCCTTTGCAACGCGCAAGTAAACCGGTGTGACCTTCACAACCAAGGCTAGGTGTTGAAACGCACGATCTGCACAATGCGCGAGGGCAGACTCCGGATTCGCGCCATCAGCGATTCACTGATCGTGCTGGGCGGGAGCGCAAAACTCGGCAGATTGGCGACCGCAAAACGCTGGATAGCGCGTGGATTGCGTTTGAGTTTCCAGTAGCGACTGATCGCCGAATCGACACTCAGCCGACACGAACCCATGCGCACCGGCTTGAGCAGCAAGCGGTAAACCTGGCCCTCGTTGATCAGCTCCATCGCCGTTTGCGCGTTGGCACGTTCGGTGATGACCACGGTGGCAATATGCGGGTGGTGCAGCTTGAGCGCTTTGAGCAGTGCGGTCAGATCACCTTGACGCGATTCGGTCTCGGAGATCACCACGCCGGTTTCGTGCTGCTCCAGAATTTGCAGCGCACGTTCGGCATTGTTGGCGAATCGCACCTGATAATGCGGTGACAGGATCTCGCGCAGGCGCGCCTGCGAATTGACGTCGACTTCCAGCACCAGTACCCCGACTTCGGAGCGCGCTTCGGCTGCATCACGCTCGCTGATCGGATCGACGGTGATGACCGAGGCATCACGCGCAATGCGCCCGGCCTCGGCAACCAGCGCGCGCATCTCGGCGTTGTCCCAAGGCTTGTTGACGTAACGATACACTTCGCCCTCGTTGACCGAGCCGAGCACTGCTTTGAGGTCGGCATAGCCGGTCAACAAAATGCGCATGGCGCGCGGCGCCGTCGATTTCATCTCACGCAACACTTCGATACCTTGCATCTGCGGCATGCGTTGGTCACAGATCACCACGTCAACATCGAACTGACTGGCCATGGCCACGGCCTGACGCGGGTCGTTGCACAGCTGCACTTCGTGATCACGGAACAAGGCCTTGAGTGCACGCAGGATGCGCATCTCATCATCGATGCAGAGCAGTCGCAGCGGTTTGGCGTTGTGGGCATCCGAGTGCATGCTCATGCCCCTGCTCGCGCCAGATTCAACCGGCTGTCGATCGGCAGCTCGACAAAAAACGTGGTGCCCTTGCCGACGACGGAATTGACGCGGATCGCGCCGCCGTGGCCCTGGATGATCTTGTGCACAATGGACAAGCCCAGGCCGGTGCCTTCGCCCACTTTTTTCGTGGTGAAGAACGGATCGAAAATATTGGGCAGCACATTTTCCGGAATGCCACTGCCGTTATCGGTAACGCTGACTTCCACGCCGTCTTTCTTGGCGATGCTGCGAATCCGCAGCAGCCCATCTTCGCCCATCGCCTGCGCCGCGTTGGTGATCAGATTGAGGAACACCTGATTGATCTGCGAGGGCATGCATTTGATTTGCGGCAACTGGCCAAATTCGGTTTCAACGGTGATGCGATCGCGCAATTGATGGCTGGCAATGGTCAGCGAACTTCGTATCGAATCATTGAGATCGATCGAATCCATGCCGTCGCGGTCGACGCGGGCGAACCCCTTCAGATTCGATACCAGCGAACTCATCTGCTTTAGACCATCCACCGAGTCGGTCAGCAGCTCGCGCGCCTCGTTCAGACCGGTGGCCTGTGCGAGTTGTCCGCGCGCCCTGATCACCAGGGCCTTGGCACGTTCGGCGATACCGGCATCGGCATTGAGCAGAAAATCGACGCCGGTCATTACGTTGGTGACTGCCTGCTCGTACTCGGCAAGCAGATCACTGACCACTTCGACATTGCTTTTGACAAAGCCCAACGGCGTGTTGATCTCATGCGCGACACCGGCCACCATTTGACCGAGCGAGGCAAGCTTGGTGGTGTGAATGACCTGGGCTTGCGAGGCTTCGCGCTTCTTGCTGTCGACTTCAAGCGCGGCCAGCCTGGTCACCAGTTTGCGCTCGCGCACAAATAGTGCGGCGGTTGCCACAACGGCGAGGAGAAGGAGAAGCGCCAGCACCCAGATCATCATCCGCTTCCGTGTTCCCTGTCCCTTCGATCCGGTCCGCACGCCGCTACAAGACGGCAGAACCTGGTGGCGCAAACCCGCCGCGCCCGACACCTTCGCACCGCGCGTTGGCTGAGCCGCGACGCCGGTTTGGACGCACGCTTCAGTACACTCAGCACCGCCGCGCCAAGATATCCGCTTTCCCAAGTCTTGGCCGCTCGGGCAGTATAGCTAAGCCGCCGCCCGCGCTGCGCCAGCTTATCGGCCGCCAGCGGCGAATCCTTGACCCAGTTGGCCATTCCATGTCCGAGTCCACATCTGCCCCACCGGCGCAATCACGGTATACGCTCAAGCGCGCTGCACTGTGGGCGACGCCACTGCTTGCCCTGTCCACCTTGCTATTGCTGCGCCTGGCGGGCGCGCAACCGGCGCTGGCCTGGACTTGCGCGGTGCTGGTCTGGGTTGCGTTGTGGTGGCTGTTCGAGCCGGTTCCAGCTCCAGTCACTGCTTTGTTGCCACTGGCC
>JANMSL010000273.1:0-7326 GCA_031389245.1 Lysobacterales bacterium
GCTGGGTATTGCTGCGGCGCAGTTCGCAAACGCCGAGCGCTGTCGCGCGCTTCCCTCACCCTAGCCCTCTCCCGCAAGCGGGCGAGGGGACTTGAAGCCCTTCGCACGCTCGTCCAGGGTCAAGGCAAGTCGAAGCTTTGTACGGTGACGGAAGAGATGTGCCCACACGGGGGAGTCGGGAAGCAAGCTGTGGGGCTGAAGTTCACACTTACCGTTAGCTTGCGAAAGAATGCCTCACGCAAGAGCTCGGCATTGGCTCGGGCAGCAGTAAGGGTATAGGGGCCAATCTTCACGCTGTAATTATCACTGTTTGTGTTGCTATAAATTTGATAGTTCGTGATTTTTCCGGAGAAAGAGTCAGCTAGCGCTGTACCGGAAAAGCTGGCAAGTAGCAGCATCGCCAGGGTAGGAAGGTATTGCCGAAATGTGCTCATCATTTGCTCCTGAGGTTGCGTAATGTTTCGCGCTGCTGATGTTTGGCTTTCACAACTTTCTTGCGGTCTTGTCAATCAGCGCCGTTGATCACCGCGCTGTAAAAACCCCGGTGAAATCCCCCTACTTCACCACGCGGCTGGCCAGCTGTTAGGCGGCTGGCGCGGCTGGCGCCAGCGCCCGTTTTCGACACCTACAAAGTCAATCCTTCGGCCGCGCCGATATCAGCGTAGACATTAATCCGGCGCTGATTGCCGTAAATGTCTTTGGTACCTACGCCCCAGGCCTGGTCGCGAAGCGGCGATCCAGCGGCGGGGCGATGCAGGCTGTCAAGTTGCGGTGCAGCCACGGCAAAGTTGCCGAAGCTGGTCTGGCCAAAAGCGGTCGTCGCGGTTCCATAACGATTGTTGGAGAACTGGATTCGCGTACTGGGGAAAAGGTCGCCGGTTCCACCCGTATTGCCCCAAACCAGACTGTCGGTCATTTGTCCCACGCCACTGCCACCCCATTCCACCGCAGCGTTGTTGAGCGTGGTGCTGTGATTGAACAACACCGTCAGACTGTGCAGCGAACTCCCGCCATTGTTGCTATGGATATGGATCGCCGGCGCGTTAGCGGTCTGATTCAAGCGTACGATGCTATTGCTGAAACGAATGAAGTGCTGATCGCTCGATAGCCCCACGGCAGGAGCAAATCCGGTACCCGTATTGTTCTCTGCGATCACACGATCAACGGTAATGAGCTGCGAGCTCTCGGCGATTCCGCCGATCTGCAGCCCAGCGCCATCGGTGCCGCCGCCATTATTTCTGCCGTTACGCACCGTCAGCCCTTCCACAGTGACCGGCACAATGGCATGGGTGCTAAAGACAACAATTCGCAGTACCGTGGTGCTGTTCATGCCGTCGAGCACCGTCAGCATGGCATTTCCGCTGGTGAATGCGCACGAAAGGAATTGCGCGCTAACCCATCCGCCCGAGATTTTAATGCCGTGTAGCTCACTTAAGGTTAGGTAGAATGGAGCCGCCGAGTTTGCGTAGTAGACACCGGACTTAAGGCGAATGTCATCCGCTTCACCGTTGTATGCCGACACATAGAGCGCATTGCGAAACTCACTGGCAGTGCTGACACAATGGGTCGCGGCAAAAGCGCTATTGCCCGCGATGAGGGCGACGCTGAGTGCGACGATGGAGTGTATGAGACGCTCCGTGATTGGAGTTGCCAGGTAGTGTTGAATGATGTTCATCACGTGCTCCTTTGGTTTTGCGAGTTTCAGGCTGGTAAGGCTTTGCTTCCACAAGTTTCGTGCGACCTTAACAATCAGTTTTCAAAGCCATTCGCGAACAGGGTGTCGCTCAGCGTGTAGACCACCGGCGCCGATAGCTCCGAGGTGTTGCCGAGGGAATCGGTGGCGGTCACGGTAATCACGCGCCCCACCATATCCACACTGCTTGTGAACGGGATGCTGAAATTCGTCGCACCCACGCCCAGAATGCCGCCGTTGACCACCACGCCGTAGAGGCTCCTGTGGTAAACCTCGGCTTCACCGCGCGGCTGACCAGCGTCAGGCAGTGCGGAGGAAAAAATATCGATCGAAAAGGCGCCATTGATGGTGCTCAGGGTGCCTTCGACCACGCCGTTCCTTTCTCCGCCAAGCGCACCGCTGAGCACCGGATAGTTGCGGCCACGATTGGCCATGTTCTGCTGTCCCGGAGCGGCGTCGTTGTCGGCGCCGTTGTAGACGCTGAACCGCGTGCCTGCGCCACCGTTATTGTAGAAAGTCGTTTCGACCAACCAGTTGTTGTAACTGACCGCGCCGGCATCAGAAAACATGAAGGCGCCGTGGGATACATTGTTCCGGATTGTGTTGCGGTGAATGATATTGTCGTGCGGACCAAAGTTGAAGAACAACCCCATGCGGCCATTGCCCGCCGGGCCGCCAAAGCAGAACATGCCGACGCAAATGCTGTCGCGGACACCAATCCGATTCCCCTGAAGGACATTGTGATGAGCGCCGACTCCTTCCATCCAAATGCCATCTTGGCTGCTGTTGATGATGGTGTTGTCGCGCACCGTATTGCCGCTGGTTTCAATCTTGATGCCGTAGCCATTGCCCGCCGCAGTGATCTGTAAACCATAGCTGCCAATCAGATTGTCGATGATGTCGTTGTCGGTGGAGGCCGTGGTAATTTGCAAGAACGTGTTCGACGTGATCAACACACCATTGAAAATTGCGTCCGCAATCACATTGCGCTGTGCAGGCAAGTCGCCGCCGACGGTGCTTTTTGAAGCCGCCGTCAATTCAATGTTGGTGTCACTCGGTTGCAGCATCAGCGATCCCGCATTCGAAGATAGTCTTCCGCCAAATTGATTGCCCCAGATAAAATTGCCGGTACCACCGGCGACACGCAACGCGGCGCCATCATTGGTGCCAGGTTTGAAGCCCGAGAAAGCCAGACCTTGCAGCCAGAATTGTTCGTCACTCGAGCCGAAGAAATTCAACCCCCGCCGGCGCGTGTTGCCACCTTCCAGAACGATACAGCGCGTGGCGTTGTCGCCCTTGGTGCGTGTGTTGGAAACGCTGCCCGGTTGCGTCCACCCATTGATGCGCACGCCGTTGACGATGCTTGGCAAGTCAGCCGAGGTCACCGCGATGAGCTGCGGGCAGGCGCCGGGGATATTGAAGTCGATGAGATTGGAATCGGGGTTTGCATTCGCATCCAGAATCGCCTGACGCAATGAGCCCGCGCCACTGTCACTGGTGGTGATCACAGTAATCGTGGTTGGAATGGTGTCGTTCAACGCAGATTCGTAAGCGCCGCGGTCAATAGTGGAACCCACCACGCGCGGATTCCCTGCCAAATCGAGATCGGCGATGCTGCTCGACACCACACCGCTGTTCACAGCAGGCGAGGCGTTCTGCAAGCGATAATTGCCACCCGCGGCGTTGACGAACAGCGGATCCGTGCCAATCAGGTTGCTGCCGGAGTCGCCGACTTCGATGAGTGTGACGCTTTGATAGAGATTTGATCGGTTGCGGGCATTGCCGACAGCCGAACCAATGTCGCAGCTGTCCAACACACTGAAATCTTCACCGGCATTGTTCCAGGCCAGATTGTCGACCAGCCAAACATCGTTGCCGTTCGCGCACAAAAAGACGGCACGCCCGCCCTGATTGTTGACGATGGTGTTGCTGGTGAAGCGCAAGGTGGTTGCGCCAGAGATGTACACGACCGGCGCGTCATTGAGCCACGGGTAGTCAGTCACGCGGTTGTTGATGAACCGGACGGATAGTCCCCCGACAATCTGGCCCGTCGGCGTGAATCCGCTGCCACCTGCAAAGCCAACCGTATCGAAAGCGTTGTTGCCCACTCGCACCGTGACGTTTTGCGCGGCGGAGAAAATTTCCACTCGATGATGCGGGTCGAAGATGCTTCGTTGGAAACGGATGCCCTCGATCGTAAGGTCACCAAGAGGTCGCACAAGGATTCTTGGCGCGCCATCGGCATTGAAGATCGTGTTGTCCGGATTGAGCGTGCGCGCCGAGCAGTCACTGTTGTAGCCACCGAGCAACTCCATCGCATTGAAAAAGGCTTGATTGACCTGGGTCAGTCGGCCGCCGCCCACGTGATAAGTGCCCTGCGTCAACTTGATCGTAGTGACGAACGACGCCTGCGATGGACTGGCGGCCTCGTTCAATGCCGCATCAAGTTCCGCCACCGTGCCCACGCAATATTCAGCCGCGAGCGCACCGCGTCCGCCCAGGACCAGCAACGGCAGCAGAATCAGCGCGGCCATACGCCGCGCCGCCGTGCGTGTGGATGTCGACGCATCTGTAGCGACGCGGTTTTCTTGTATCGAGCTGCACATGCTCCGTCTCCGTGAGGTGCCTCTACTTGGTGGAAACGCAAAGCCCTGAAAAATCCGACACGGAATCAGAGCGCGGCATGAAAATGTAGGCGCGGGGCCCGACCCGCGCGCTTTTAAACCCTGACCGGATAGCGACACATCAAGAGCATGCGGGTCGGGCCCCGCATCTACGACCGAAGGAAGTCCCTTTGGGACAAAGGCATGTATGCGTGCCGCCTGGCCGATACCTGGTTGGATCGTCGAGTTGGACGCGGGCTCGGAATTCGCGGAATTCGGCACGGAATTCGGGATACCCAGAAAATCGCTGGCCCTAGCAGCTGCCCGAGGTCGTCAAGTGGGTGTCCAAAGTCAGCCGCCTACCTGTTGCCGTTGTCCGTTACCCCGTTTTTCTTCCAACGGCGAGCCCCGTTCATGAACGCGCTGGATCCTCCCGAAGCGTTTGCGTTGAGGCGCTGGAGGAGACCTTCGGCGCACGCCGCATCGACGAGGGCCGGTTGCTGCTCGGTTTTCCTTCCGAAAAGGCACTTTGACGTCGTTCACCTTCGGGAAGCGACACCGGGCGGATGAGCCGCGCCTCTCCCCTGTCGCATTTTCCTGCTTTCCCCGTTTCTGCAGGTAACCCCCCCACTGTGTGGTACGCCGCAATGAACAGAGTCGCTTGCCTCCTGCTGTGCATCTTCGCCACCTCGACCCATGCGCAGGGCTGGCGCCATGTCGGCCAGATCGAATCGCCGTGCTGCTTCTCCGGGTCGCCCAATGGCATGAAGTTCGGCACCGTCATCGCCGCAGACCTGGACACGGCATCGCCGCCGAAGATCCGTGCGCTCTACGTCGGTGCGCCGGGCTTTTCGATCACCGTCAACCAGGTGGTCTATCCGGAAGCCGGCATCGTGTTCGTCTTCGTTCCGACGAACAGCGGCTGGCAGACAGTGACCTATCTGCAGTCGGCTTTCCCGTCGGCCAACGGCCACTTCGGCGCCACCCTGGCCGTGGACAGCGGCGTGGTCGCGATCGGAGAGCCCGGTTTCGACAACGGCACACACGTGGACGCGGGACGGATCACCCTGCTGCACGATCGCAACCGCAACAACCCCACGTACACCCCGCCCCAGTTCGACGGCTTGTACTTCTGGGACAGCACGGTTGACAACGGCCGCTTCGGCAGCAGCGTCGCGGTCGCGGGCGACGGCATCAACACCAGCGGCACCGGCAACTGGATCGCCGGCGGCGCGCCCGGATCGGGCGCGGGCTGCAGCTCGCTGCTTTACTTCGGTGACGACCAGTCCTGGAGCGACAAAGGCAGCGTATGCGGCGCCACCTCCGGCGATGCGTTCGGTGCGTCAGTCGCCGTGTATTCATTCGGCGCAGCCGACATGCTCATGGCGGTCGGTGCGCCCGGCGAAGGCAGTACGACCGGTGGCGCACACGTCTATCACCTGTCCGGCGGCACGTTCGCGAACCTGAGCAACCTTCAAGCACAAAACCCGGGAATATTCGGATTCTTCGGCACCAGCATCGCCATCGACGGCCAGCGCCTTTACGTCGGTGCAACCGGCGGCGACAAGCCGGGCACAGGCCGCACGGGCTCGGTTACCTTGTTCAACCCGGGCGGCCCGAACAACTTCACCCTCTCCGGCGAGGTGTTTCCTGGCAGCGACGCCCACGCTGGCGACCTGTGCGGCGCGTCGATCAATGTGAATCCCATCGGCTCCGGCTTCGTCATGGGATGCCCGGGAAGTGACGCGCAGAGCAGCGGAGAAGGCTTCGCGCGCGTTGTTGTGCCGATCTCCTTCCTCGGCGGCACACTCTGGATCGATCAGGCGCTGCAGATGGGAAGCCTGCCCCATGGCACCGACGACATGGGCCGCGGTGTCGCGATGGTCGGCCACCATGTCTTCGCCGGCGCTCCACTCGCCAACGACCTTCTCGGCAGCGACAACGGAATCGTGCAGATCTTCTCGAATAATGAGTTGTTCACTGATGGTTTTGAATGATCAGCAACCGGATATCGCGCGGGGTTTGGCGACGAACACGGACATCCGGAGCATCGGGACAATTCGGCAGGACATTGGAGGGGAAGCTCCTCATACTTGGCGAGGAATTCGGGAGGCGAGGAATTCGGGACACCCAGAAAATCGCCGGCCCTAGCAGCTGCCGGAGGTCGTCAACTGGGTGTCCAAAAGTCAGCCTGCAAAGCCCGACAGAGAAACCGGAATGTAGGCGCGGGGCCCGACCCGCGCGCTTCTGATCTTCGGCATGCGCACAGCAGATCAAGAGCATGCGGGTCGGGCCCCGCATCTACAAAGGCATGCATGCGCGCGGCGTCACTTCCTCGTACCGGGACTGTCGGGTTTCGCGCGGGATTGCGTTTCCCCAGGTACAGGCAGTCAAAAGGGGACGGGACATGAGCAACACTAGCAACAGAAACCGCGCTGCAGCGTTGGCGATCTCCGCATTCTGGCTGTTGGCCGCACTGCCGGGCCACTCAGCGCAGGCTGCGATCTACACCGTGACCAGCACCGCCGACAATGGCGTCGGCAGTTTGCGGCAGGCCATCCTCGATGCCAATCTCACCGTCGACGCGGATCAGATTCACTTCGCCATTCCCGGCTCCGGCGTCAAAACCATTTCGCTGCTTGCGCAATTGCCGCCAATCACCCGATCGCTCACGATTGATGGTTTCACCCAACCCGGCGCCAGCGCCAACACGCTCGAGACCTTCGAGGGCGGATTGAATGCCGTGTTGCAGATTGAACTGGTCGGGACTGGCGGTTTCTACGGTTTGTATATCGAGGCAGCCAACGGTGTGATCTTGACGGTGCAGGGCTTGAACCTGCACGGTTTTATTGCCTGCTTGCTGGGCGCACCGATCGCGGGAAGTTCTCAAATCCGCAGCTTCGGCAACTACCTCTGCAGCAATATCCAAGGCAATGCCCTGGCCATTGGTGCAACGACGGATTACGGCATTTCAACCAATGGCACGCCCAGTTTTATCGGCGGCGATCTGCCTTCACAACGCAACCTGAT
>JANMSL010000326.1:0-1888 GCA_031389245.1 Lysobacterales bacterium
GTGTCGCCGCAGTGAGCGGTTTTGGCTGGCCGTTTTCGGACGCGGCTGCATGGGTTGGTCAACTGCGAAAGTTCGTGTGCCAGGCCATCCCCAGCAGCCAGGTATGGCGCTGCGGTTTTCTTCGCGCGATGAACAGGGCCATGACGCCCCGCGCCGGCTTCGTCCTGGCCACTGCCATGGCGTGTCGTACGCCGCAACCAAAACTCGCCCTCGTTATGGTCCGTCACAACCCCTGAGGCGGACTTCACCCTGACATGGAGAATTACATGCAATCGTTCAAATCGTTTGTAACGCCCCTGGTGGTAGCGGTGGTACTGGGTCTAGGCGTTGGTTTTGGTGTTGCGCCCGAAGCGCAGGCCACAACTTGCAGGCAGCAGTGCACGGCCGAGTTCCACGAATGCCTCGCCGAAGGCTCGTACCCCGGGTTTTACCGTTGCCGCACTTATTGGAGCGCGTGTCTGCGCGCCTGCGGCTAAGCGTTTTGACCGCGCGCCGTCCGGCATGACCCCGGTGCGGCGCGACGGTAGGTGTCGCTGGCGGTTTTGGCGGTGCGTGGACGGTTGCCGGCGTCGCTGGCACCCGCCTGCGCCCGCCGGTTGATGAAGATGTCGCATTGGGTCCTCAACGTACGCCTCAGTAATAGTCCGCAGCACCCCTGAGGCGGACCTTTTTCAACGGGAGAACCCAATGCAATCTTTCAAATCGTTTGTAACCCCGATGCTGGTGGCTGCGGTGATGGGTCTGGGCTTTGGCTTCGGCGCTGCGCAGCCCGCGCATGCATCGACTGCATCCTGTCGCGCCGCGTGCAATGCAGAGTTCCGTGACTGTCGTGCGTCCGGCGACGATTTCTACCATTGTCGCGCGATCTGGAGCGCCTGCCTGAGCGCCTGCTGAAATTGGACTGGGTGGGCGGTACGGACGTCGCGTCCTGCCGCCCGCCCTATCGATAGGAGGGTTGGGAAATGTCTCGTAAAATTGTGCTGTTGCTGGTCTTTGTGCTGATCTTTGTGGTGGGCGTATTCGGCGGTCGTGGCGCGAGTGCTGTGGTGCGCTGGATCAACACTCCAACGCCGGTGGCGTTCGGAGATCGCAGCGCGCTGCTGCAACGCGCCGATGCACCGCTGCTGTTGTTCAGTCTCTCGACCTGTCCGTACTGCCTGCAGGCGCGTGACTGGCTGCACCAGCACCAGGTGCCATTCAAGGAAATGGTCGTGGACAAGTCACCACAGGCACAGAGCCTGTTCGACGAACTCAAGGAGTCTGGCCTGCCGGTTCTGGTCACCGGCGATCGACTGATTCGTGGTTTCCAGCCCAACGCGTATGCGGATGCGATGCTGGATCGAAGCAAATCCCGGAGTGCGTCGCAGGGTGGCGCAAATACGCAGCCATAGGGCAGCGAATCACGGAATTGGCCGCGGTCGCGCGCGTGCGTTCTGCACAAAAAAGTAGATGATCAAGGTCGTGCCGATGACGGATGGCGCGATCTGCGACCACGGCTGTCCGGCGATCAATACGTTGCCGGCGAAAGCGCTGGTCAGTGCGCCGAACGAAGAGATCAGCTTGTAGATGTGCTCGAAACGCCATAGCCGCGCAAACCAGCGGCGTGGAAACAGCCAGCGCAACGCGTCGTAGGCCAGGATCAATGCCAGCGCACTCAGCGTCGAGATCACCACGATCGGCCGCGCATTGGCGTGTGTTGATGCCTCGAACAGAGTCGGCAACAGCAGCACCGCGATGGCAATCGCCAATGCGGATAAAGAACAAGGCCATCGGTGGAAGAAACTACCGGAGTACCTTCTTTTGAAAAAATATCAACACCTTTATGTGTAACGGATGTTCCCCATGGATAGGCCCAGAATGATTGTTGGTTGTAACTGGTTTTGCCAGC
>JANMSL010000457.1:0-5370 GCA_031389245.1 Lysobacterales bacterium
CAACGATCGACAGCAAGCGTGTAACTGAGTTCATGAGGCGCCCCTCCTGAGAGCGTGCTGCACATTCTGCAGCAGGCGGATGAATCCTTGCTTAGTCGGCCGGATTGCAGGGTGGACGCGTTGCTGTCTATTCAGGCGCCCCGAGCGCGGGTCAAAACGCAGCAAGTCGGGCGTTCGACGGGCATTTCGCCAGCCTGGGTTGCGGCTTGGGCGGCGGCCCCGGACAATAGCGACATGAAAATCGATGTCACGCGTTACCCGCGGCTGTCGCGGATCGACAGTCCGCTGGACTTGCGCACGTTTCCTGAATCCGAACTCACCGAGATCGCAGTCGAACTGCGCGAGTATCTGATCGATCAAGTCGCTCAGGTCGGTGGCCATTTTGGCGCGGGCCTCGGTGTGATCGAGTTGACCGTGGCGCTGCATTACATGTTCGAGACACCGGAAGATCGTATTGTCTGGGACGTCGGCCACCAGTGCTATCCGCACAAGATTCTCACCGGTCGTCGCGATGACATCCGCAGCATTAAACAGCGTGACGGGTTGGCGCCATTTCCGCGCCGCGATGAAAGTCGATTCGACACGTTTGGAGTGGGCCATTCGTCGACATCGATCTCGGCCGCGCTGGGCATGGCGATCGCGTGCAGTCAGCAGAACGATCCGCGCCGCATCGTCGCCGTCATCGGCGATGGTGCGATGACTGCGGGGATGGCCTACGAAGCACTGAATCACGCCGGTGGCATGGAAACGCCGCCAGATATGCTGGTCGTACTCAACGACAATCGCATGTCGATTTCCGAGAACGTGGGGGGACTGACCCGCATGCTTGGCCGACTGATGGCCAGCGATACGATGAATGCCATTCGCGAGGGCGGCAAGAAACTGGTGGGCAAGCGCAATCCGGTGGCGCGATTCCTGCGTCGCTGGGAAGAGCACGCCAAAGGCATGTTCGTGCCGTCGACACTTTTTGAGGAAATGGGCTTTCACTACAGCGGTCCGATCGATGGGCACGATCTGCCGGCGCTGTTGCAGGTGCTGCGAACACTGAAGACATTGAAGGGACCGCAATTGCTGCATGTCATCACGACTAAAGGCAAAGGCTACGAGTTGGCCGAGGGCGACCAGATCGGCTATCACGCGGTCAGCCCGTTTGATCCACGCGTGGGTCTGAAGGCCAAGCCCGGTTCGGGCAAGCTTTCCTACACACAGATTTTTGGCGACTGGCTGTGCGATATGGCGGCGGTCGAGCCGCGGTTGATGGGCATCACGCCAGCGATGCGCGAGGGTTCCGGACTGGTGCGTTTCTCGCAGGAGTATCCGCAACGATACTTTGACGTCGCCATAGCCGAGCAGCATGCCATCACGCTGGCCGCCGGCATGGCCTGTGAAGGCGCCAAACCCGTAGTTGCGATTTACTCGACCTTCCTGCAGCGCGGCTATGACCAGCTGATCCATGACGTGGCGCTGCAAAACCTGGACGTACTGTTCGCGGTCGACCGTGGCGGTGTGGTCGGCCCGGATGGCGCCACGCATGCCGGCAGCTTTGATTTTTCCTATCTGCGCACAATACCCAACATGGTAGTGATGGCGCCGGCGGACGAGAACGAGTGTCGACAACTGCTCAGCACCGGTTTTCGACATTCGGGACCGGCAGCGGTGCGCTATCCGCGAGGAAACGGCCCGGGCGTCGCGTTGTCGACCGAGCTGGACACGTTGCCGATCGGCAAGGCAGAGGTCCGCCGGCGCGGACGCCGCCTGGCGATTCTGGCATTCGGCGCCATGGTCGACCCCGCGTCTGTGGTTGCGGCGCAGCTTGGTTTTACTTTGGTCAACATGCGTTTCGTCAAACCGCTGGACGAAGAACTGCTGCTTGAGTTGATGCGCACGCACGAGGGTTTCGTCACCATCGAGGACAACGCCATCATGGGCGGAGCAGGCTCGGCGGTCAGCGAATTCCTGTCGCAGCAAGGTTGCACATTGCCGGTGCTGCATCTGGGCTTGCCCGACGCCTGGCTGGAGCACATGAGCCGTGAAGAAATGCTCGCGTCAGTCGGTTTGGACGCTGCCGGGATAGCGAAAAGCGTGGCCGCGCGCTGGCCGCAGTGGCAGATGATTGCCTGACGGAAGGCGCATTCGCTTTGCCGCTTTGATCCCTGTATGGGCGTCCGCCGCGCTGTACGCCAATGCAGGGCCGGCGATCGAGTCCGCCCTGCATCGATGCTACATGCAGAAGAAGTTGAGCTTGTTGCCATCCAGGTCACGGAAATACCCGGCGTAAAATGTTCCGCCGCGCAATCCGGGCGGACCCTCGCAGGTGGCGCCGAGTTGCATCGCCTTGGCATACAAGGCGTCAACCTGCTCGGGCTTTTCCACCGCGAACGCCACCATGACGCCATTGCCGACCGTGGCCGGCTCACCGTTGTGTGGTTTATTGATCGAAAAGCCCGCCTGCTTGGGCGAGTTGGACCAGGCAATAAAGCGGTCGCTCTCCATGAAGCGCGCCGCGCCGATTTCCTTCAGCAATGCATCGTAAAACGCGGCCGCGCGCGGCATGTCGTTGGTGCCCACCATCACATAGCCAATCATAAATTCGCTCCTTGAGCGTGGTAGTCATGAACTAGAAAAAAAGCCGCTAAATCACATCCCACAGATATCGGCCCTGTTGCAGAATCGTGCCGGCGAGTTTGTCGAAAGTGACATCTTCGTTGCGCTCGATGGCACGCGCATTACGCGACATACGCCGGCGTGCCTGCTTGCTGAACATCTCGGCAATAGCAATGGCGCTTTCGGCGTTGGGGTCATTTGCCTTGGTCAGCGAGTCGGCGCGCGACAACACGCACAAGCCGACAAACAGGTCGATGGTGATATCGGCGACGCGTTTTTGCTGGTACTGGCGTTCCGCGATGCCCTTGCCGTACTTGCGCAGCAACTGGTCAGACACTGTTGACAGTTCGACCGTGTAGGTCTCATAGATCTCCGCCGCCTTGCGCAATTTTGGGTGCAATTCGCGCAGGATTTTGTCAGTGCCGATGCCCGTGGCCTCGCGCGCGCGGCGATTGGCGTAACCGCTGAGTACGCCAAACCCCTTGATCGGATTGTTGAAGATGTCGCCAATCGCGGTCTTCAGCGAGGACAGCGTAGTACCGACGTCCTTGAGCCCGGACAGTGCAATGTACAGGCGCAGAATTTCGTTGGTGCCCTCGAAAATCGACAGAATGCGCGCGTCGCGGGTGATCTGCTCGTAGGGGAATTCGCGCATGAAGCCGTTGCCTGCGGCAATCTGCAGTGCTTCGTGCGCTGCGCGTTGAATCGCATCGCTGGCGAATACTTTGCTGATGGCCGCTTCCATAGAGTAATCGCTGCAGCCGGAGTCGATGTAGTGCGCGACCATCCAGACTGCACTTTCAGCAGCAAAGCAATCAATCGTCATCTGCGCAATCTTTTCGCGAACCAGACCGAACTCGGCGATCGGACGGTCGAACTGCTTGCGATCCTTTGCCTGCTGCGTGGACAGGCGGATCAACGCTTTCATGCCGCCCACGGCGCCACCACCGAGCCCGGTGCGGCCGTTGTTGAGAATGCCCATCGCCACTTTGAAGCCCTTGCCCACTTCGCCAAGCACGTTTTCGGCAGGAACGCGGACATCTGCGAAAGCGACGGTGGTCGTACTCGATGCACGGATCCCCATCTTGTCTTCGTGCGGGCCTTGGCTGACGCCGGGCCAACCGGCTTCGACGATGAACGCGGTCATCTTGCCTTCGGCCGTTTCGGTGCGCGCAAACACGGTGTACAGGCCGGCGATGCCGCCATTGGTGATCCAGATCTTCTCGCCGCTGAGTGTCCAACTGCCGTCGTCGTTGCGTATCGCCTTGGTGCGCACCGAGGCCGCATCCGACCCGGCACCGGACTCGGTCAGACAGAACGCGGCGATCAACTCTCCACTCGCCAGGCGCGGTAAATAGCGCGCCTTTTGTGCATCGCTGCCGGACAACAGAATGCCCTTCATACCGATGGAGCTATGCGCACCGATGGTCAGCGACACCGAGCTGTCGTGTCCGCTGGTCTGCGACAGCACCCGCGCATACGCTGCGTTGCTCAGCTCCAGTCCACCGTGCGCCTCCGGAATGATCAGGCCGAACAATCCCATCTCACGCAGCGCCTGAATAAACTCCTCGGGCTGATGCGCGTCCCGATCCCATTTTTTCAGATCGGCATGCTTGTCTTTCAGGAAATCATCGATGGCATCAACCATCGCCCCAAGCATCTCGCGGTCACGCTCGCGCATGCGTGGGTAGGGGAAAAGATTTTCCTCGACAATCTCACCGAAGAACAGGTTCTTGGCGACTGACTGGTCGCGACGCAAGGTGTCGTTGACCACGGATGCGTTGCTCGCAATATCGATCGCCATGATGCCTGCTCCTGGTTGTTCCGCGTTGCCCGCAGTTTCCGTCTTCGCATGCATTCGTGGCAAGTGGCATTCGAACCGATTGTTGTTCGCCTGACCAGATCTCGTCCCGGTTGGCAACTCGCAGTTCACCCGCTGCGGGACCGGCATCTGCTCGTGCCCGTGGGCGCAGGAAAAGGGATTGCATTATTCGGGAACGTCGCTTGTGGCGAACATAATCGAATACTTGGCCGCGCCGGGGCGCGATCACGCTGTGACTGCAGATTGTCGAATCGCAGACAGTTGGACCAGTTTCCCCAATCGTTCAGCGCCTTAACCAAAACGTTGCTCCGATAGTATGGCCGAAGTCCAAATCTAGTACTCTCGTGAATTCCCGGCGCTTCATATATGCCTTTCAGGTAACCAGCATGCTCGCATTTTTTAAGACAACAACATCAGTGGGCTTGCTGCTTATAGCGGGGCTGCTGTCCGCGCAGTCTCCGTCCAACAAGCCTGGCGGGGTAAGCGATGCCTTTGCGGTGTCCAGCTTCCCGACACGTTGCGACAATCAACCTGAAGTATGGGAGTGCCGAAATGGAATCCCCGTCTCTGCCTGGGATTATTATACCTGGTCGCTTGGTCCGCCCCCGAATGGGTCGCAGGGTGTGGGTTCGTACGTTCCCTCAGACGGATGCCCGCACGACCTCCCGGGCGGCCCACCCTACACCTCGCCCTGTCCTAGCCATGGGGATGCACTGACGGCGATGATCTATAACTTTGCCCGCAACTATCAATTTGTTTGTCCCTATGGCATGCAAACCAGTCCACCCACGTTTGTCGTCCTACCTGCCGGGTCGGGAACGACCTTGAACATTTCTTATCACGAGCGCGGAGACTTTGGGTTTCAACGGTACTATTTCACGTATCCAAATGGCGTTCAGACGTGTACGTTGGTCAACCATTTTCCGGGAGCGTTCGCTGGCAGG
>JANMSL010000550.1:0-2579 GCA_031389245.1 Lysobacterales bacterium
GCGCTCAAGACGACCGGGGTCGTTCTGCATGCGTATGCGCTGATGACCAATCATGTGCATCTGCTGATCACACCACCTCGGGCCGAGGATGTCCCAGCGCTAATGATTTCGCTCGGCCGCCGCTTTGTGCAGTACATGAACAAGACCTATCGCCGCACGGGAACGTTGTGGGACAGTCGCTACAAGTCGTCGCTGATCCAGTCCGATCTTTATCTGCTTGTGTGCCAGCGTTACATTGAGCTCAATCCTGTGCGGGCGGCGATGGTGGGCGATCCGGCCCACTATCGCTGGACCAGTTATCGCGCAAACGCGCTTGGCGAGGAGGATGCGCGGATTACTCCGCATGTGGTGTATCTGGCGCTTGGCACGACGGCGAAGCAGCGGCAAGAGGCGTATCGCGCGCTTTTTCTCACCGAGATTGGGGCTGAAGCGATCGCAGACATTCGGCTGGCGCTGAATCAGAATCGGGTGCTTGGCGACGCCCGATTTCATCGCAGGATCGAGAAGGCCACCGGCGAGCGGCGCGAGGCGCGGCCCCGTGGCCGGCCGCGGAATGAGCAATCATCAGACAGCCACGGCGCAGGCGGGCAGGGCGAACTCGGGGTTTGAGCGTAGGCTGGATGGAAGTCGCCCCTGGCCCCTTAAGAAGCGCTTAAGAAGCGGTCTTGCCGGGGTGCTTCGGTCCAGCCACCGATTCGGCGGCCATCATCAAAAGTTGTTCGATGAATTGCCGCGACATTTGACCGAGCATGTCTTCGATAGACAACTGGGCCTGCCCGATCATCGACAGCATTGGCAGTGCGGATCGCGGATTGGCCGTCAGCAGCGGCTGCGCGTCACGAGCCGCCCGGTTCATCTTGTGGACGACTTGAAACTTTGCCGTTGGTCCCTTGCGAGTAGACTTGTTCGTGGTGGTTGAGCTTTCACAGGTTCAGGTTGAGGATGTCAAGAACCCGCAGTCTGGGCCCTCGACTGTTTCAGCCACCAACTCAACCTTCAACTACGGGCGGGACATCGCCTGAGAAGACCTTGAATTCCTATGACGAATCGGAGGTACCTATGTTACCCATCATGGAGTTGAGTCCGTTCAGTTTCAGTTCCAGTTGCCGGCGTCGAAACCCCGTGCGCATTCACATAGCGACATCGGACGCCCGCAAGCGCCGGAGTATCACCGCGATACTGCTGAGCTTTGCGCTGGGCGTGACAGCGATGGGTTTGCCGCATGGGAACGCAGCGGCGCAGGCGTGCCCTACCGGTTCCGTGACCGGCGCTGTCACGATTTCAAGTAGTTTAAGTGTCATTGCAGATTGCCAGATTCTTGAATTGGCGATACTGGACATCGTCCCGCCTAATGGCTTGCTCACGACGGAGGTTGGGGTCACGCTTCGTAATGCGGGGACGCTGAACAACCTGGCCGGTTTGGACAACCTTGGCACCCTGTTGAATGGCGTCTTTCTTAACAACTTCGGCACGCTGAGGAACGTCGGCACCCTCTCGAATAACGGCATAATGGACAACACTGTTTCGGGTGTGCTTGCAAACGACGGCACGCTGACGATCGGCAGCTCACTGACCAATAGGGGGCTACTGAACAACAACGTGATCGGTACGCTTACAAATAACGGCGCGGTGGAGAACTTCGGCATCCTGTCGAATCTCGGTACCCTTTTGAATAGCGGGGGAATGCGCAACTACACATTGGGCACGTTGACGAACACCGGCACGCTGACGAACACCGGCGCGCTGGGTAACGACGGCATCCTGTCGAGTAGCGGGATGCTGAACAACATTGGGTTGGGGTTGCTCTTTAACCTCGGCACGTTGACGAACACCGGCACTCTGACGAACACCGGCACGCTGAGTAACGGCGGCATCCTGTCAAGTAGCGGGATACTGAACAACAATGCGTCGGGGTCGCTCTTGAACACCGGCACGCTGGACAACAGCGGTCTCCTGAGCAGCGGTGGTATTCTGACGAACAATCAGCAGTTGAATAACAATGCCGGGGCAACCCTGAACATCACCGCGGGCGGCACCCTGTCCAACGCCGGCTCGCTCGCCAACATGGCGTCTTCCAGCGGCAGCGGGGGGGCGCTGCTCAACATCGACAACCTCGGGACGCTGAACAATACCGGAACCTTGGAGGTTTTTGGCACAACAGTCGCGTCCGGAGCCTCGGCGAGGCTGAACAACTACGGTACATTGACCAATACCGGGATATTGAGGACGAGCGCCAACCCTTTCTTGCAAACCGCAACCGACTATGGCGGCGCCGTAACCACTTACGGCCAGCTGAATAACGCGGCAAGTGGCACAGTGATCAATGGCGGATTTCTGCAGGTGGCGGGAGACGACTTCAGCCAGGCCGGCGTGCTGTCAAACGCAGGGCTGCTGATCAACGACCGATACCTCATAGTTGCCGGATTCGGAGGCCAAAGCCAAAGCGTCGCCATGCTGACCAACACCGGCATGCTGAACAATAATCTACAGATGATAGTCGGTGGCGTTGTGTCCAATGCCGGCACGCTGAACTCGGTGCAGTTGGTTATCGGCGGCTTGGTGATAAATGAAGGTGGCAC
>JANMSL010000561.1:0-5693 GCA_031389245.1 Lysobacterales bacterium
CATCCCTGATCGCCGCGCTGGACGTCTCGACGTGAAATGAGTATGCAGCCAGACTTGCTGCCGGCAATGGCGGCGGGATGCTTCCAAGGTCTTTGCAATCCCAACGGAGTTCGCAGCATGCGCACCCTTATTCTTCCCATCTTGCTGAGCTTGGCTATGACCGCTTCGATTCACGCCAAAGAAAAACCTGCCCCATTTGCCCTGGTCATCCATGGCGGCGCCGGGGTGATCAACCGTGCTGATATTCCGGAGGAAAACATCGCCGGGATTCACGCTGATCTTGGGCGCGCATTGGACGCTGGCGAGGCGGTGCTCAGGCGCGGTGGAACGGCGCTGGATGCAGTGACGGCGGCCGTGGTGGTGTTGGAAGACTCGCCGTTTTTCAATGCGGGCAAGGGCGCTGTCTATAACGCAGAAGGCGGTCATGAACTTGACGCCTCGATCATGGAAGGCCACACGTTGCGTGCCGGCGCCGTGGCCGGCGTGTCCACCATTCGCAACCCGGTTCGGCTGGCGCGCGAAGTCATGGAACACTCGCCGCACGTCATGCTGGCAGGGAGCGGCGCCGAGGCATTCGCCGACACCCGCAAATCGGTTGTGCGCGTCCCCAACGAATACTTCGATACACCGCAACGCCTGCAGCAGCTGCGCGAAGCGCAGGCAGCAGAAAAAAATCCGACCGCCAAGGCAGGCGCGGGTACTTACTTCGGCACGGTGGGCGCAGTGGCGCTGGATCAGCACGGCCACATTGCTGCAGCGACGTCGACTGGCGGCATGACCAACAAACGCTGGAGCCGAATCGGCGATGCGCCGATCATCGGCGCGGGCAATTATGCGACCGACATTTGCGGTGTTTCCGGCACCGGCTGGGGCGAGTTTTACATCCGCGCGGCGGTGGCCCACGACATCTGCGCACGTATGGCCTATCGCGGCGACACGCTGTCCAAAGCGGCCGAAGACGTGATCAATGGCGTTGTACCCAAGCTCGGTGGTAATGGCGGTGCCATCGCACTCGACCGGCATGGCAACATCGCACTGCCATTCAATACGGGTGGCATGTACCGGGGCTGGATAAAGCCCGATGGCAGCCGCGGCACAGCGATCTTCCGCGACGAAAAATAGTCCTGGGGTCTGGGCCGGCGCCGATACGTGGCCATTTGGGGCATTGCACCGGTTCGGATTCCAATCCACAAAGTTTTGCAATTTGAGTTTCACCATTGGGACCTCGGCTCAAGGGCTTTTGCGGCTAGACCCGCGGCCCAGTTCACAGCGCCCCTCGCAGGTTGTAGATTCGGGCCTTCCTTGAGCCAAAAGTGAGCGAGCATGCGCACGATCCTGGTAGCCAGTTGCAAGGGAGGTTGCGGCAAGACCACCATCGCCACCAACCTGGCAGCGTTCTATGCCCTTGCCGGCAAGGAAACAGCGTTGGTCGATTGTGATCGGCAGTCATCGTCGCTGCATTGGGCGCAGAAGCGAGCCGAGCTGCCGGGCGCGGTGTTGGGGCTGGCCGGAAAGATCGGCGCACGTGTCGTGGCCAAGGTTCCAGAGGGCACCAAGCGCAGCGTGATCGATACGCCGGCCGGCATCCGCGCGAGCGAAGTGGCCGAGCTGCTGCCGCAAGCACATGCCTTGATCATTCCGGTGCTGCCGTCGGTCATCGATCTGGAAGCGACCGAGATGTTTCTCGAAGAGCTGCAGGCGTTACCCGAGATCAAGCGTCGCAAGTTTCCCGTGGCGATCGTGGCCAATCGGCTCAAGCCGTGGACGCAGGCCGCGCAAATTTCGTTGGAGCGAATGAAAACCTGGCCGTTTCCGGTGGTGTCGGAGTTGCGTGATGCGCAGGGTTATGTGCTGATGGCCGGCCTGGGCCGCAGCATCTTCGATTACCATTCAGAACACATACGCAGCCATCAGGATGACTGGACCGGGCTGTTGAAGTGGCTGAAGAAGCTCGATTGAATCTGGTTCGACGCGGCACCAGCGACCCGCTTGCGGCAGCGGTCTCCGGCCGCGATTGAGGTCGCGGAATTGGCAATCATCGCGCAAGCGCCGCTCCCGCACTTTGGCGCTGCTGTAATCAGTCGGCAGGCACGGTCCGGGTTCGCGCCCATTCGCGCAGTTCTTGCACGCGCTCGGCCATCAATACTGAGAGCGGCCGGGTGTTACGAATCTCGTCGAGCAAATGCCGCTGCGTCAGCACCTGGCTGTCCGCGTGCGCGGCGTACATGCTGGCAACGATCACCTGTTCGATCTCAGCACCGGAAAATCCGGCGGTTGCAGCAACCAGCGTGTTCATTTCGAAGCCTTCCCAGGCAATGCTGCGCTTAGCGAAATGCAGACGCAGAACCTGGTCGCGCGCTGATTCGCTGGGCAAGTCGACGAAGAAAATCTCGTCGAAGCGGCCCTTGCGCAACAACTCCGGCGGCAGTCGTGAGACGTCATTGGCAGTTGCGACCAGAAATACCGGCTTTTTGCGCTCCGACATCCACGTCAGCAAGTAACCGAGCACGCGCCGCGACACACCATCGTCACTGTCGGAAGTGGCCAGGCCCTTTTCGATCTCGTCGCACCACAGGACACAAGGCGAAAGCGCCTCGGCATTGGCCAGCGACTCGCGCAGGTTTTTTTCGGTCTCGCCATGAAACTTGTTGTATAGCGCACCAAAATCCAGGCGCACCAGGGGCACGCCGAAACTGCCGGCAACGGCTTTGGCTGCGAGCGATTTGCCGCAACCCTGCACACCGAGCAGCAGCACGCCTTTGGGTGAATCCAGCCCTGTTGCCTTGGCTTCACCGACAAAGATTGCGCGACGCTGTTCAACCCAGCGCTTCAGCCGCGACAGCCCAGCAACATCGGCAAAAGCAGCGGTGTCGTACTCAAAATGCAGTAATCCGTCGCGATTCAGCATCTCGAACTTCAGCTTGGCGACTTCCGGAAGATCACGGTCGCTGATGGCGCCATCGCGGAATATCAACTGGCGCGCAATGCGTCGCGCATCGTTCAATTTCAGGCCCAACAGATTGCGCACAATCTTCTTGAACGCGGCTTGATCAATCTCGACGCGTTTGCCACCGTGTTCGCGCGAGTAGAGGAACGCCTCGTCGCGAATCAGCTTGCCGAGAACCGCCTCGTCCGGCAGTTTCAGCTGGAAGCGCACCACATGGTTTTCCAGTTCGGCCGGCAACTCGATGCTGGCGCCAATCATCACCAGCGTGTGCGCTGCGCAGTTCTGCCGTTCGGCGATTTCCCGCACCATGCGCGCAGCCAACGGATAGCGCAGATAGCCGCCAAAATCGCACAGCAAATAGATCGAACGCTGAGTCGATTCTTTCGCATGGGTCAGTGTCGCGGTCGCCTCGGGCGGCGCCACTTCTTCGTCCACGTCCATATCCAGGCGCTTGAGGCCATGAGTCAGCGACCAATGAAACAGCGGCCGCCAGACCTGGGCAATGACGTGACGAAACGTCTCGACCACGCGCGGCTCTTCAGCCGTTTCGATCAGAATGATGGGGTGGCCAGCGCGGATCAGGCTGGCCAAGTCTTGAATTTCGGGCATGTGGTGAGTTGGATGGAGAGTTTGGTGGCGAGTGTAGGTCACCCGAGCGTCGACCGGCAGGTTTCGAGCCGGCGATGTCAATTCGCCAGTCAGCAAAATTTGCCGTCGTTTCCAAGCGTCTGTCCGTTGCAGTTGTATGCTTGTCCCTTGTCATAGTCAAAGAGGAACTCGACATGTCGAACCCGTCCGCATTAGCCCGGATCTGCGCTGGAGCGCTCGCGCTGGGGATGTTGGTTGTCGCGACCACAGTTGCGGCAGGCGATGCGGCGCAGCAGGCGCCAAGCCTGTCATTCAAATTGCCGCGAGCTGCTTTCGGCGAGGGCTTGCGAATCGAAGCGTTGAGCGCGGAAAAGGTTGCGCGCGAAGCTGCTCGTGAGCGCAAAGGGCAGCCCACGCGCTACGCCATCAGCCATCCGGTACAAGTCGATGCGAAGTCTGCACCACAAGGCCTGTGGCAGGACGTCGGCCGCGGCATGCGATTGTGGCGCCTGCGCATCGACGCGCCCGGCGCGTTGTCGATAGACGCAGCGTTCAAGCCGTTTCATCTGCCCAAGGGGGCGGCACTTTATCTGACCGACTCCACCGGTCGTTTCCTGCGCGGCCCCTATACCGATGCCGACAACACCGCCAGCGGGGAATTCTGGACGCCATTTGTGCCCGGTGATGTTGCCTACATCGAGGTGCTGCTGCCGGCGAAGCAAGAGCACGCACTGCAGCTTCAGTTGGCAACCGTCAACCAGGCCTTCCGCGATATTTTTACCGGCGACAGCCTTTATGCCAAGTCGGGCAGCTGCAATGTCGATGTGGTGTGCTCGCAGGGCGACACGCACCGCGAACAGATTCGTGCGGCAGCGATGTACACCGTGGCTGGGGGTCGTTGTAGCGGTCAGCTGATCAACAATGGCGCCAACGACGGCAGGCGCCTGTTTATCACCGCAAACCATTGTGTGGGCTCGCAATCGGATGCGAACTCGGTGGTTGCCTATTGGAACTATGAGAATCCGACCTGTCGCACGCCGGGGTCGGCAGCGAGCGGAACACCGATTTCGGTTTCGGGCAATTCGATCGCACAGACAGGCGGTGCCACGCTGCGCGCCACATATGAGCCGCCAGACACCACGCTGTTTGAGCTAAACACCAGTATCCCTGCCAGCGTAACGCCGTTCTGGGATGGCTGGGATCGTTCCGAATCCGGGAAATCCTCGGCCGCCGTGATTCATCATCCGCAGGGCGAAGAAAAGCGGATCAGCTTTGAAAACAACGCGCTGTCGCTGTCAGACGTGGTGATTCAAAATGTGCCCGGCAGCCGTCATTGGCGTGTCGCCGATTGGGATCTGGGTACCACTGAACAGGGATCTTCTGGCTCCGCACTGCTCAGCCCGGAAAAACGGGTGATTGGCGTGCTTTCTGGCGGCGCCGCATTCTGCGGCAATAATTTCGAAGACTATTTTGGACGTCTCAGTGTCGCGTGGGAAGGCGGCGGCGACGCGGCAAGCCGCCTGCGCGACTGGCTGGATCCGGCGAACAGCGGGGCGGTCACACTCAACGGTCGCGGCACCTGCACACCTCCGACGGTCAGCGTCACCAGCAACAATGGCAATCCGAGTGTCGATGCACCCATCAACTTCACCGCCACCATCAGTGGCGGTTCGGCACCTTATACGGTGCGCTGGGACGTCGACGGCGACGGCGTGATCGACCGAACGTCGGTCACCAACAGCAGTGCAGTCTCGATCCCGGTGCGCTATCCGGTCGCCAGCACGGTGACCGTGATAGCAACGGCAACCGATGTGGGCGCTTGCCCCGGTAGCGGGACTCTGGCAATCAACGTCACCGCGCCAGACATCACCGCGCAAAGCGGCAATGCGGTTCAGGTGTGTGGCGATGGCGACGGCGTGGTCGAACCAGGCGAGCGCTGGCGCGTGCCGGTCACTTTGGCCAACGTCGGCGGTGATGGACTGAACAATGCCCTTGCCCAATTTACCCGCACTTCCGCCAATGCGTTTCCTTCCTCCGCGCCAAGTGATTCGTTTGGCAATCGTGTACTCGACAACAGCAATTCTTCCTGTCGATTCCAGGCGGTGGATATGGCTGGCGCAGCTACTGTTATCGCCGACGAGGATGACGACGGAATCAC
>JANMSL010000565.1:0-4927 GCA_031389245.1 Lysobacterales bacterium
CGCGGGTCCTATCCACGTCCGCCCAGGGCCGTTGACCGATTCGACGGCAATCCGAAAGGTTCTGAGCGCATGGTTCCGTGCAGAAAAACCCCCAGCATTCCCACCCCACCCACAAGTTGCTATCGTCCGCCCTGCAAACCGGGGATTGGCCATGCTGACCCAGCCGCAAAAGCAGCACTACGAGCGCGAAGGCTACGTCGTGATGGAGGGTTTCAAATCGGCGGCGGAGATGGCCGCGGTGCGTGAACGCGCGCGCGAAATCGTCGCTGCGTTTGATCCTGGCACGACGCGCAGCATTTTCACTACGCGTGAGCAGGCGCTGGCGACGGATCGGTATTTTCTGGAATCGGCCGAGCAGATCCGCTGTTTCTTCGAGGAGGAGGCGTTCGCCGCGGATGGCAGTCTGCGTCAGGCGAAGGAGCTGTCGATCAACAAGATCGGGCATGCGTTGCACGATCTTGATCCGGTGTTTGATGGTTTCTCGCGCGGGCCGGAACTTGCTGCGTTGGCGGCTGATCTTGGACTAGAGCAGCCGCTGCTGTGGCAGTCGATGTACATCTTCAAACAGCCGGGCATCGGCGGTGAAGTGAACTGGCATCAGGACGCGACGTTTCTGCACACCGATCCGATCAGTGTGACCACATTCTGGTTTGCACTGGAGGACGCGCATGTCGAGAACGGCTGCCTTTGGGTGGAACCGGGCGGCCATCGCAGCCCACTGCGCGAATTGTTCGTGCGCGATGGCGACCGGGTCAGCATGCAGCGCCTGGATACCACACCCTGGCCGGATGCCACACGTGCACGCGCATTGCCGGTGCGTGCCGGGAGCCTGGTCTGCTTCCACGGGCTGCTGCCGCACTACAGCGCGCCGAACCGTTCGAACCATTCACGTCACGCCTATTCCCTGCACGTCACCGACGCACGCACGCGCTATGCCGCCAGCAACTGGCTGCCGCGCAGTTCCGGCTCATTGCCGTTGCGTGGGTTTTGTTGATGTGCGATCGGGTCAGCAACCAAAATCACTTGCTCACCTGATGGGTTCTGTTCGTCCGCCGGCCGCGACCGGCGCTTCGGAGTCATGAAACCTCGCGCCCGGGTGCGCTCCTACCGTAGGAGCCGACCTGGCCGCGACCGGCGCTACGCCGTCGCGAATGGGGTCGGTGACAGATTTGTCACCAACCCCAACCCGTGCCCCCTATCACTCAGGGATTCTGATTCAAATAGGCCCGATGCGGATTTGAAAATGCAAACCCGCCAAACCGATCCCAGTTGATCGACCAGGTCATCAGGCCGCGAAAGTCACCGCGGGCTTGCGCGGGGCGATAGCTGCCGCAGTTGGCCAAGCGAATCAGACAATCGAGTGCGGCGTGCGTAGCCGCGACTGAAGTCTGGCCGCTGCCGGCGGCGCCTGCGGTTGCCGGAAGACCGACGGCGATTTGATCGGCGCGCAGGCCGGGGAAGAAGTTGTTCGCGTTACGGCCGGCGGCAAACCCGGTGATCATCATGTCCGACAGGGCGACATGGAAATCGGTGGTGGCGGGTTGATAGACGCGATCGTCGGCGCCGGTGATCGAGCCGGTGTTGTAGTGCTGGACGTGGAGCAAGGTCAGATCATTGCGCAGCGCATGGATCAGCGGCAGATACGCACCCCAGATGCCGCCGAAGTTGGCGAAGCCGCCTTGCACGTACGCAGTCTCCGGCGCCATGGTCAGGATGAAGCTGCTTCCGAAGCGGGCCTTGAGGCTGCGCGTGGCGCTGATCAGATTGACGATGGCAGGTGTCTGCGGGTTGGCCACGGTGTCCTGCGCGCCCATGCTCAACGAGCCACCTTCGAGATCGATGTCCATGCCGTTGAAGCCATAACGCGCGATGATGTCACCCATGGTGCGCACGAAATTGTCGCGCTGCGCCGCGTTGTTGAGCTGGATGTGTGCGTTGGCACCGCCAAGCGAGATCAGCACTTTCTGGCCGCGTGCCTGCAACAGCCGGACACCACTGATGAAGTTTTGCTCGGTTTCCTGGGCCGGTGCAAATGCCACTTCACCGGCTTGACCGAACGGCGCGTTTTCAGCGAAGGAAATATTGACGATGTTCCAGGCATTGCTGACCTGAGCGATCGCCAAGTAACCGGCTTCGTTGGTGAAGTTGTGCCAGTAGCCAACCAATGCGCGATGCGGCAACGGTCCGCCACCGCCGCCGTTGCTGATGTTGGCGACGGTGGATTCCGCTGCGGTCGCGCCGAGATTATCGGTGACGGTGAGGCGTACTGTGTAGCTGCCGACACTGGCATAGCTGTGACTTGGATTGGCGGAAGCACTGCTGCCGCCATCGCCAAACTCCCAGCGATAAGTGGCAATGCTGCCATCGGGATCGTTCGAGCCGGCACTGCTGAAGTTCACCGAGCTGGCCACGAGCGCATTGTACGGGCCGTTGGCGCGTGCAATCGGCAGGCGGTTGCCGCCACCCGAACAGGTACCGACCAGGTTCCAGGCGTCATCCCAATGCTGGCCGTTGCCAGGCTCGTATGCCCAGGCAGCGCTTGAAGAACACCAACCGGCGATATCGCAGACGTACTCCACCGAAGCGCCGGTCGCAGTCACTACATTGAACACATGCGCTCCGGCTGCGTATGCCGTGCCGGCTTGATAGCGCGGAAGACTGCCGCATCCGCCGCCGCCGCTGGTAGTGATCGTTGCCGTGCTGGAAGCACTGGCCGTGGCACCCCTGTTGTCGGTGACCGTAAGCGTGACGGTGTAAGTGCCGGCGGCAGCATAACCATGACTGGGATTGGCCGTGTTGCTGCTGGCGCCATCGCCGAAGTTCCAGGCGTACGCGCTCAGGCTGCCATCGGGATCGCTGGAACCGGCGCTGGAAAATGCAATCGCCGCACCGACCAGCGCAGAGTAAGGACCATTGGCGCGCGCGATCGGCGCCTGATTGCCACCGCCGCCACCGCAGGCGCCAAGCGCAGTCCATTCCTGCCACGGTCCGGAATGGCTGGAAGGATTGTGATTCTGCGTCCACCAATTGGCCCGATACGCGCTTCCGTTGTGCTGTACCTGGGTCCCACTCAGGTACACCTGCTGGCTGCTCCAGGTCGCCAAGCCGGTGCAATCAATCGCGTATCCCGCACTGGCAAAAAGGGCTGCGAGTATCAGCAGCAACACTTTGACGGCTGTGTTCATGGGAGCTGTTCCTTGCGGGCTGTGAGCGGAGGGGACGGCACTTTCGTGAAACATTAGTTTGCTATTGATACAAGACCATTGCAAGACCAAAAGTTGATAAATGTGCGTTTTATCGCATTTCACCCATTATTGGTATTGTTTAGGTATCGTATCTAGCGCTGGCCCGTCGCCGGACGCCGCCGGTGACGGCGGGGCATTTCCACGGGTAGCACGATCGCAGACAGCATGCTTCATGGTGCCGGCGACCCACTGGAAGCCCAGTTCTGTCTCCCGGCGCGTGTAGTCCTACCCCATGGCAGCGGGGGCGAGCGTCCGCACTGGGGAGGCGGGTTGCATATCGACGCCTAACCAAGTGCGATCACGGTCGTGCACCGAGGCGCTCATTACAAGAGTTGCTCATCCCCGTTGATGGCCCTGTCTCCGCGACTACACGCGATCGAACCCTGGCTCGCTACGATGCGGCAGCACACCGCACAGCTTCGGTAGCGCAGATGTCGCAACGTACGGATCGCATCAAGTCGCTGGCCACCATGTCGCGGTTCCGCATCGGCGCCGTGCTGGTACAGCCTGATCACCTCGTCATCGTGCATGAGGGCCGTGAAATCGCGCTCGAACCACGGATGATGGAAGTGCTGGTTGCGCTCGCCGACCATGCCGGCGAAGTAGTCAGCGCCGAGCAATTGCTGATCGAGGTCTGGCACGGCAGCTTCTATGGCGACAACCCGGTGCACAAGGCCATCGCCCATTTGCGCCGATTGGTCGGCGACGACAGTCGCGCGCCGCATTTCATCGAGACCATCCGCAAGCGTGGCTACCGTTTGATCGCCAAGGTCAGCTTTCCGGACGACTACCGTCGCGCCGCAATCCAGACCACCGCCTGGTCCGACCGCAGCCCCTATGTCGGATTGAGCGCTTTCGACAGTGACCATGCCGAGGTTTTTTTCGGTCGTAGCCGGATGACCGCCGACTTGCTCGCCGCGATGCGCGCACAAGTCGACAGCCAGCGCCGCCTCGTGCTGATTGTCGGTGCCAGCGGCTGCGGCAAGACTTCACTGCTGCGCGCGGGCGCCATTCCATTGCTGCAACAGGAGGGCGGTTTCGACGGTTTGCGTTCGCTCTCGGTGGCCTCCTGCGATCTCGCCGCCGCGCAGGGCGGGGATGTCATCCTGCATATCGCTGCTGCGCTGGCCCATTGGAAGCTCGCTGATCGCCCGGTGTGCGCGCCGCAGTCGCCCGCCGAGCTTGCGCAGGCGCTGCTGCAACGACCAGAGTGGATTACCGACAGCATTGAGGAAGCGTTCCGCCGCCACCCAGGGCGCGCGATCGCGGCGCAACCCCGCGCGCACCTGTTGCTGGTGATCGACCACGCCGAAGCGTTGGTCGCCTCGTCCAATATCGGTGAATCCGAGCGCGCGGATTTCTCGCGCGTTCTGCACGCTCTGTGCGAAACCCCGCGTGCGATGGTAGTCGTGATCGCACGCAGCGATTTCTATCCCAAGTTGATGGAGGCAATGCCCGAACTCGCCGAGCGCAAAGCCGGCGATGGTCATGTTGATGTGTTCACGCCGCGTCCCGGAGAGATCGCCCAGATCATCCGTACACCGGCGCTGTTGGCCGGGCTGACGTTCGAAGAAGACCAGCAAACTCTGTCGCGCCTCGACGATGTTTTGCGCGACGCTGCGAGCGAACAACCCGACGCCCTACCGCTGTTGCAGCACACGCTGCAGGCGCTTTACGAACGC
>JANMSL010000585.1:0-2129 GCA_031389245.1 Lysobacterales bacterium
GAGCGTCTGGCGGCGATTCAACGCGAGCACGGCAATGACGCCGTCGCGGCTTATCTGGGCAACCCTAACGCCCATCACTATGGACATGCCGCTTACCTGCCGGCGCTGCTGCGCCTGCTGCGCTCGCACAACGTGTTCAGCGCCTCTTCGGTCGACCAGTGGCCGCATCAGCTGGTCAGCTATTGGATGTACGGGCACCAATTTCTTGTTCCGGTTCCTGACATTGACCGCACCGACTATTTTCTGATGCTGGGGGCCAACCCAGTGGCCTCCAACGGAAGCTTGATGACGGCGCCGGGTATCGACAAGCGGCTGAAAGCCCTGGTCAAACGCGGCAAGCTGGTGGTGCTCGATCCGCGACGAACCGAAACTGCCGATTTGGCCAGTGAACATCATGCGATCCGTCCGGGCACCGATGCGCTGTTTCTGATCGCTTTGTTGCAGGCACTGAGGCAATTGCAATCACCGCGACTCGAACGCTACGACGGCAAGCTTTCCGGCTTTGACGATGCAATGCGTGCAATTGACGCGGTGTCCTGTGCGCAGGTCGAAGCGATCACCGGGATCGCCGACCAGACCGTGCAACGCATCGCCAAAGAACTGTCTGCGGCCAGATGCGCCGTGGTCTACGGGCGCATCGGCGTTTCAACGCAGGCGTTCGGGTCGCTGTGCCAATGGTTGATCCAGTTGTTGAATATCTACACTGGCAACCTGGATGCCGAGGGCGGCAGCCTGCCCAATCAGCCGGTAATTCCGCTGACCGGACCCGGGACCGCACGCGGGCACTATGCGCGCTGGAAGAGTCGCGTGCGCGACCTGCCTGAGTTTGCTGGAGAGCTGCCGGTTGCAGTGCTCAGCGAAGAGATCGAGACTTCGGGGCCAGGCCAGATTCGCGCGCTGGTGACTTGCGCTGGCAATCCAGTGTTGTCCACTCCCGATGGTTCCCGTCTGGATCGCGCGCTGGACACGCTCGATTTCATGCTGAGTATCGACATCTATGTCAACGAGACGACCAGACATGCCGATTTGATTCTGCCGCCAGCATCATTCCTGACCCAATTCCAGTTCGATCTGATCTTCAACTTGTTTGCTGTGCGCAAGGTGGCACGGTTGAGCCCGCCGGTGCGCGCACAAACTGCTGATGAGCGCGCCGACTGGCAGATTGTCAACGGCCTCGGCGCTGCGATCGCGTCGGCAAGCGGCAAGTCCTGGAGTGAACTGCCGGCGCCACGTGAGTTGATTGCGGAGCAACTGCTCAAAGGCGGTTCCGGGCTCAGCATCGAAGACCTGGACGCGGCGCCGCACGGGCTCGACCTGGGGCCGCTGACCCCTTCCCTACTGGAACGCCTGGAGACGGCGAGCGGACTGATTGAGTGCGCGCCCGCTGTGCTGCTCGAAGACCTGCAACGGGCGGCAACGCATTTCGCCGAATCGTCCACCGCGGGTGCATCCGACGCCTTGCTGCTTATTGGCCGCCGCGACGCGCGCAGCAATAATTCGTGGATGCACAACGCACCGCGCCTGATCAAGGGCAAACTCCGTCATTACTTGCTGATGCACCCGGAAGACTTGGCGGCGCGCAGTATCCAGGACGGTGCTACGGTTCGGATTCGCTCGCGCACCGGCACTATTGGCACTGAGGTGCGGGCCGATACCGACATGATGCGCGGCGTCGTCTCGCTGCCCCACGGATTCGGGCATCGGCGTGACGGCGTGCAGTTGCAACTTGCGGCTGCTCTGCGGGGCGCCAGCATCAATGATTTGACTGACGCTTACGCACTCGATGCGCCCAGCGGCAATGCGGCGTTCAGCGCTACACCGGTCTGGGTCGAGCGCATGGCTACGCCTGATGGAGACGCGCATGGCAGCGATTGATCTCACGATGCGAATTGCGCAAGCGTTCCCTGCGATACTGCGTTGATGAACGACACTAACATCGCGCCACCGCAATTGACTGCTGTCGAAGCTCGTGTCTTGGGCTGTCTGATCGAAAAACACAAGACCACGCCCGACCAGTATCCGCTGACCGTCAATTCACTGGTTCTTGCATGCAATCAGAAGACCAACCGCGATCCAATCATGGACCTCAGCCCCGGTGAAGTCGGCCATTGTGTGCGCGAACTCGAATC
>JANMSL010000624.1:0-4919 GCA_031389245.1 Lysobacterales bacterium
CATTCCTCACCCGTCCGCCACTCGCCACCCACAGTATTGCTACTGCTGTGCTGCCGTTCGACTTGCATGTGTTAGGCATGCCGCCAGCGTTCAATCTGAGCCAGGATCAAACTCTTCAGTTAAATCAAAGCTGAAAAGCGAACCAAGTCAGTTCACTAGCATAAAACTATTGTTCTTTACTTGTGCTTCCTTGGACGCCGTATTTCTTGATGTGCCCGAAGACACATCTAGGCAGGGGTTGCCCCCACCAGGCGCCCACACAAGTCACCTGTGCACGCTGTCAAAGATCCTGCACCACCCAGAACATTTCGTTCCAGGCCCGAGACCCTTTGGCCTCAGCGAGCCGCGCACTATACATGACTTTTTCTGACCGTCAACACCTCGCGTTGTAACAATTCTGATCGTCGAATGTCGCTGGTCAACTGTCCACGATGGCGAGCAATTTTTGTCCGATTGGAGCGCGCATGGATCTCGGCGGCGGACACGCGCCTCCATCCCCACCTAGACTGCACGCATGCCCGCAACAATCAATCACCCGAACATCACAACGTCGCGAATGCGCGAGATCGCTGAGCTGTGCGTGAAATGCGGCCTATGCCTTCCTCTCTGCCCAACTTATCAGCTGCGCAAAACCGAATCAGAGTCACCACGCGGCCGTATTGCCATCGCACACTCGCTGCTGAACGGCGCCAGCATTGATTCAAGTTCGCGCGCGCACTTGAATACTTGCCTTGCCTGTGGCGCCTGCGAATCCGTCTGCCCGTCACGCGTTCCTTATCAGGAGTTGATTGCCGGTGTACGCGCGCGCATCGGGGCGTCAAAACGCGAATCACTCAGACGTTCGGCCGCAAGGCGATTGCTGGAGCATCCGCGGCTGCTGCGGGTGATCATGCCGATTGCGCGCTTGTTGTACCCCCCCTTTCGACGCGCCGGATCAAAATCAGAGGCTGGTACGCGGGATCGCGATTCGAGCGATCAGCGCCATCCGATCTCAGGGACGGGCGAACACGTTGCATTGATGAGTGGTTGCACCGGAAGCTCGCTCGATGTTGAGGCACTGGGCGCTGCAGAGAAACTGCTGCGGCACTGCGGCCTGAACGTACAACGCTTGCCCCCCCAATGCTGCGGCGCACTCGCGCGCCATTCCGGCGACTTGCAACGCGCGGCAACTCTGGGTGAGTCACTGCGGAGCAGTCTGGCCACCACCAATGCGCAGTATTGCACCGGCATTGCGACCGGCTGCGCCGCCCACTGTGTCGAGCTGACCGGAGATATCGCTCCGTATCGCGACCCGATGGAGATGCTCTGGTCGCATCGAGCGAATCTGCGATTCCACGGCGACCGGCGAACCGTCGCTTTACACCTACCGTGCACGCAGAGAACGTCACCATCTTCTGTGCAGGCAACTCAAGCGCTTTTGCGGCTGGTACCAGACCTGAAGCTGGTCACGCTCCCTCATCGTGGTCGTTGTTGTGGCGGCGCCGGCACGTATTTTCTCGACCACGCGATGACCGCGGAACTACTGCGGAAACCGGTCCTCGCCGATCTTGCGCAAAGCGGTGCCCAGCTCGTTTTGAGCGCGAACATCGGTTGTCGATTGCAGATTGCAAACGGGGTCGCGGTGCCCGTTCAACACCCATTAGAATTCCTCTATGAACATCTGGCTCAATAAACATTTGGAGTGATAACGCGTGAGCTTGCGTCGAACTGGGATCTCAGATCGTTGGCTGGCACTGGCCGAGTCCGCGTTGCTCGGGGCAGGCAGGGACGAGAATCCACTCAACGGCCGACCCTCGCCCGCAACCGGGATCGTTGACTGCGCGCTCAACACGCCCGAACGGATTGACGTGGCCGGCATGATGCGTGTGAACCATACCGGCGAGGTCTGCGCGCAGGCCCTGTATCTTGGACAAGCTGCAGTGGCGCGCAATGCGCAAACGCGGGAACACCTGCTGCGCGCAGCTGGCGAAGAGCTGGATCATCTCAACTGGTGCCAGCTGCGGTTGGATGAGCTCGCAGCCCGCCAGAGCCTGTTCAACCCGCTTTGGTATGCCGGGAGTTTTGTCATTGGCGCAAGCGCAGCGCTATTTGGCGACCGGGTCAGTCTGGGCTTTGTGGTCGAGACTGAACGTCAGGTCGAGGCGCATCTTGGCGAACACCTGCAGCGCCTGCCCGAGGAGGATTTGCGCAGCCGCGCGATCCTGCAAACCATGCAGCGTGAGGAAGGAGAACACGGCAACGCCGCACTTCAATCTGGAGGTGTGGATCTGCCCGTAGCGGTCAAGCGACTGATGGCACTGAGTTCGGGCGTAATGAAGGCGATTGCCTATCGCATTTGAGCCGCACCGCCGATCTACCAGCGGCGCAGCCCGCGCGACGGAAACGCAGCATCAATTCAGATTGCGACCATGGAAGAGCTCCTCCACTTCGTGCTTGACCATAGCCTCGATCGACTTGCGCTTCTTGAAGCTCAGATCACTGGCCTGGGCCTCGAACAGATAGGTATCAAGATCAAATTCCTTCACATGCATCTTGGTGTGAAACATGTTCTCTTGATACACGTTTACATCGAACATTTCGTACTTCTGGCGGAAGTGCTTGGCCAGGTAGTCTTGAATCGAGTTGATGCGGTGGTCGATGTAGTGTTTCTTGCCACGCACGTCGCGGGTGAATCCGCGCACTCGGTAGTCCATGACGACAATGTCCGACTCAAAACTGTCGATGAGGTAGTTCAACGCCTTCAACGGCGAAATCACACCGCAGGTGGCGACGTCGATGTCCGCCCGAAACGTCGAGATCCCCGTGTGCGGATGACTCTCCGGGTAGGTGTGCACGGTGATGTGGCTCTTGTCGAGGTGCGCAACCACTGCGTCGGACAAAATGTCTTTGCCCGCGGCTTTCTTGTCGATGATCGGCTGTTCCGAGATCAGAATGGTGACCGAGGCACCCTGTGGATCATAGTCTTGCCGCGCAACGTTCAGGATGTTGGCGCCGATGATGTCAGCCACATCGGTCAGAATCTTGGTGAGGCGCTCAGCGTTGTACGCTTCATCAATGTAGTCGATGTATCGTTCGCGCTGCTCTGGCGTAACCGCATAGCAGACGTCGTAAATGTTGAAGCTGAGCGCTTTGGTCAGGTTGTTGAAGCCCTGGAGCTTGAGTCGGGGAAGCGGCTTGACCACGTCGGGGGCCTCGTTGCGAAGAGTTGACAGGGCGCGGATTATGCGGCAATTCGTGGACGGGGGTAAGTCGCAGCTTGGCTGGGGAACGTGACAACTGATGCTTTGGGCGTTCTTCTTGCCGCAAATCGGTCGCGGCCCATCGATCAAAACGGGCCCAATTGCCGCATGTTGGAAGCGGCCGGAGGCTTGCCGGGGATGTCACAATGTTTGAAAAGCGGGCGATAGCGTCCTATAACACTGCAACGGATCGACCCAATTGAGGCTTCACATGCGCAAAGACTTGTCGGAACGCCTTAGTCCACTCTCGGAAGCGGTGCCCAAGAGCATCACGCCGAAGTCTCTTGCCTTCGAGGGCGCCACCCTTGATCGCTTCCTGCAACATTGTCACCGACGCCGCTACCCGTCGCGCACAGCCATCTTCATGCCGGGCGATCGTGCCGACGTTCTGTATTTCGTGGTCGACGGTTCGCTCAGCGTGGTGGCCGAAGATGATGATGGCCGCGAGCTGATCCTGGCGTACATCAACAAGGGCGAATTCATCGGCGAACTCGGCCTTTATGTGGAAACCCCACGCCGCGAAGTGCTCATGCGCACGCGCTCGAGCTGCGAGCTCGCCGAGATAAGTTATGAGCGATTGCTGAGTCTGTTTGAGTCGACTATGCGCGACGACTGCCCGCGTATCCTGTTTGCGATCGGGCAACAACTCACCAAGCGCCTGCTGCACACCAGCCGCAAGGTAAGCCGCCTGGCCTTCATGGATGTTACCGGCCGCATTTCACGTACCCTGTTGGACCTGTGCAGCGAACCGGACGCGCTGTCGCATCCAAAGGGCACCCAGATTCGCGTTTCGCGCCAGGAATTGTCGCGCATTGTCGGCTGCTCTCGTGAAATGGCCGGACGTGTCCTGAAGCAACTGGAAGAATCCAGCAAGATTGCCGTCGCCGGCAAGACCATCGTTGTCTTCGGTACACGCTGAATGGGGTCTTCTGTTCCCGTAACCCCTGGCGGCAAAACAACCAGCTTGCGCATGCGCGACGCCAAGCTGCACGATGCCATGGCGGTGCAGCGACTGCTCGAATCACTTGGTTATCCCTGCGACGAAGCCGATGCCGAGAGACGCATTCGCCGTGTCAACGCCAGTCCGCGGCAATCGCTGATCGTTGCCGAGCAGAAGGAACAGGTGATCGGAATGATCAGCCTGGACTTCATGTTCTATCTACCGCTGGGCAGGGAGACCTGCCGCATCACCGCCTTGGTGGTGGACGAGAATTTTCGCAAGCAGCAGGTCGGTCGTGATCTATTACGATTTGCCGAAGGGATTGCACGCCGCGAAGGCGCAGTGCGCATCGAGTTGACGACCGCGGCGCAACGCACCGATGCGCATCGCTTCTATGCTGCCAGCGGCTATTCGCAAAGCTCGCTGCGCTTCGTCAAGAATCTCTGCGAGGCCTGACCAAGTACGCTGAGCTGGCCTGGATGAGATGCTTTCAACCGTGGCACACAGACGCAAATCGTTTGTGCCCGGGCTCGCTCAGGCAAACAGCTCGCGCAATGCTACCCCTGGCTCGGGCGCGCGCATGAATGCTTCGCCAACCAGAAAGGCATGCACACCTGCGGCGCGCATGCGCTGCACGTCGTCACGGCGATGGATACCACTTTCGGTAACCAGGACCCGGTCGGCATCAACTCTATCCAGGAGGTTCAAAGTCGTATCGAGCGAAGTCTCGAAGCTACGTA